>NZ_JBEOVH010000023.1:85664-136895 GCF_040295385.1 Streptomyces sp. NPDC002825 | reverse complement strand
GAGGCGCCGCTAAGGGCGCCGTCCCGTGTGCCCACCCGTCCCGCCCTGGGGGTCCCCCCGGACGAAGTCTGGGGGAGGGACGATTGCCCACACGGGGCGCGGGCGTGGGGGCCTTGGCCGTTTCGTTGCGGGTGGGCACCGCCCCGGCGGAACGCATGACCGCACGGGGGCGCGTCAGACCCCGGGGGTCGGGCGTTGGTTCCAGCCCGCGATGACCGGCAGGCCGTGTTCCCTCGACAGGCGGCCGACCCTCGCCGTCGTGAGGAGGAACAGTCGGCCCTCGGACGCCGGCAGCCCCAGGTACCGCGCGGTCAGGACCCGCAGCAGATGCGCGTGCGCCACCAGCACGCCGTCCTCCGCCGCACCCGCCAGAAGGGGCGTGACGCGTGCCAGGACCCGGTCCGCCCGTCGCCCCACGTCCTCGGCGGACTCGCCCGGTCGCCCGTCCGGGTGCGGAGGCACCCCGTCCCGCCACAGCGACCAGTCCGGCCGGGTCTCGTGGATCCGGGCCGTGGTCCTCCCCTCGTACCCCCCGTAGTCCCACTCGCACAGGTCCGCGTCCGTCTCCGCGCCCCGCAGGCCGGCCAGCTCGGCCGTGTCCCGGGCCCGTCGCAGCGGACTCGTACGCACGAAGGCGAAGGACCGGCCCGCGAAGAACGGCGCGAGCGTCCGCGCCTCCGCCTCGCCGTCCGGCGTGAGCGGCAGATCCGTGCGGCCGGTGTGCCGTCCGGCAGCGCTCCACTCCGTCTCCCCGTGACGGATCAGGAGGAGGTCACCCATGCCTTCTTGATAGCACCGTTGCCGGACCCCCGCCCGCCCGGCGCCGCCCCGGATCCGCCCCGGAACCGGCCGGGGACCGACCAGCGCCTCCGGTGTAATGGAGAAGGAAGGGGCCAGGCTTGTGGGCGTGCTGCGGTGGTGCGATCCTTCCGCCATGCCCGCGCACTCCCCGCCTCTGGAACACGGATCGGTCCTCGCGGAGGTGAGGCAGGTGAGGCGAGCAGGCCTCGTCCGGCTGCGCGAGCTGCACCTGCCCGGACTCGCCCGCCTGTCCCTGGACGTGTCCGGCGACCCGGCGGGCGACGGCGACCGGGGCACCGTCGCCGGCATCGAACGCCTGTTACGGACCGCGGTCTCCCGGATCGGCGGCGGAAGTCTTCAGACGGCCGCCGAGTACAGCCTCGGCCTCGCCCAGGGCACCCGCGACTGGCCCGCCTCGGAGCGCCGCCGCCGGGCGGCCCAGGTGTACGGCGTCAGTGTCGAGCGCTTCCGCAAGCACCACGAGCTGATGGTGCTCGGGCAGATCACCGAACAGGTCCTCGTCCTCGTCAGCCGTCCCCTCCCCGGGGATGCGAGCACCCCACGTCGCGAGAGCGAACCCCCGCCCGCGGCCGCCGGCCCCCTCGCGCCCGTCCACCGCTCGCTCCGGCTCCGCCTCCCCGGCCGGGCCGCGCCCGTGACCGTGCGCATCCACGTCCACTCCGTCGACCTGCTCCGCGACGTGGACGTCGTGCTGTCGCCCTCCAACACGCACTTCGTCCTGCCGCCCCCGTACAAGTCCTCCGTGTCGGCCACGCTCCGGCGCGCCGGAGCGCGCCTCGACCACGCCGGGGGGCTCATCGAGGACCACCTGCACGACGAGTTACGCGACTGGGGCCACCGCCAGGGGATCGCGGGCCGCGCGGCGCTCCCCGGCACCGTCGCGGTGACCTCGGCCGGCGCCCTCGCCGCGCAGGGCCTCCGGCGCATCCACCACGTGGCCGTCGCCCAACCCCGGCCCGGCACCAACGACTACGACGTCCAGCCCGCCGACGTCACGCGCGGCGTGGCCCGTTCCTTCGCCCTGCTCGCCGAGGAATCCGCCCGCCACACGCCGCCGCTCACCTCCGTCTGCCTGCCGCTGCTGGGCGCCGGCCGGGGCGGACTCACACCGCTGGAGAGCTTCGGCGCGCTCTGGCCGGCCGTGGAGGCGGAGCTGGTCCGCGGACGGCCCTGGCAGATCCACTTCGTCGTACGCGCGCACGCCCGTGCCGATCTCATCGAGCGTCTCCTCGCACCGCTCGCCGAGCCGAGGTCCGCACCGGCATACGGCCCGGCATCCGATGCCGCCGCGACCCCGATGTCCGACCCGATACCCGGCCTCTCATCCGGCCCGATCACCGACGACCGGGAGACCCCATGAATCCGTACGCCGTACTCGCCGCCGCCGCGGCCCGCTGGGAAGAGCTCGCCGGCGGTCTCGACGGAGCGCGGCGCGAGCGCCTCGCCGAGCACCTCGCCGGCGTGCGGCGCGCGAAGGACGAGCAGGGGCGGGCGACGGCGGCGGAGGCCGCGGTCCACGTCCTCCGGGAAGGGCTGCCGGACGAGTTCGGCGCCGAGGGCGAGGCCCGGTGGGCGCCCGACGTGCTCGACGACGCCTACCTGGGATTCCACGCCGAGGACCTCGCCGTCCTGCTGCTCGACGGTCACCGCATGGTCGGCCCCGTCCTCGGGCCGGTACGCGAACGGCTGCTCGCCGCGCCCGCCCTCAACGCCGACACCGTGCTGCGCCGCGGCGGCGACCCGTACGCGCGCGAGCTGATCAGACTGCGCGGCCCGGGCGGCGTTCTGCGCCTGCCCAGGTTCCAGTTCTCCGACGGTACGCTCCCGTGGATGGCCGTCCTCGAGGTCAACAGAGTCCTGGAGGCCGACCGTGATCCCTGGGGCGCCGCGGACTGGTGGCTGTCGCCGAACGCCTGGCTCGGCGCCCCGCCCGCCGAACTCCTCGGCGGACCGACGGAGCACCAACTGGCCGATCTGGCAGGTTTCCTGATGGAGGGTGAGTAGTGCCCCACTACCGACCGCCGGCCGAGATGACCGGAGCCCCCGGCAAGGTCACCCTGGCGCGCGGCACCGTCCTGTACCGCGTGCACGCGGCGCACCGGGACGCCGCCGACTTCAACCCGATCCCCGCGCACTGCCTCTACGGCGGCGGACGGTTCGACGGCACGTCCTGCGATCCGTACCCCTATCTGTACGTCGGTCTGAGCGCCGAGGCGGCGATCTGCGAGACGCTGCTCCGCTCCCTGCCGTTCGACCCGGCCGGCGGGCCCCGGCTGCTGCCCCGGGTGGGCGTCGCCCGACGGAAGCTGTCCACGCTCCGGCTCGCCACCGATCTGGACGTCGTCCCCCTGGTGTCGGCGCGCGATCTGGCGGCCGTGCACCAGGACAGCTGGCTGGTGCACACCGAGGCCCAGGACTACGCGTACACCAGGGACTGGGCGCACTGGATCCGGCGCCACACCGAGCCCTGGGCACAGGGCCTCGTCTGGTCCTCGAAGCGGGAACCGGCCGACCGGACCGTCGTGCTGTTCGGGGACCGCTGCCCGCCCGGCGCGGTGCGCAGCGAACCCGAGAGGGCGGTGGACTTCGGCACGGCCGAGGGGGAGGAGTGGCTCGACTCCGTGCTCCAGCCGTACCACGTGCGGCTCTCGGCCTGACCATGGACGGACAGATGGAACCCGTACCCGACGACGCGGAACTCACCGGACTCCCGGACGCGGAACTCCCCGGACCCCCGGACGAGGAACCCACCGGACCCACCGACGAGGAACTCCGCGAGGCGCGCGACGAACTCCTCGACAGCATCTCCCTCCTGCCGTCCGACGATCCCGAGGCCCCCGAACTCTGCGCCCGCGTGGGCGCCATCAGCTCCGTGCTGCTCGCACGCTCCGGCCTGGCCGAGGACCTGGAGCTGGGCGGACAGGCCTTCGAGCTCGCCTTCCGGGCGCCCGGTGACGACGAGGTGTGGTCGGCCTGGCGCATCAGGTACGCGTACGTGCAGGCCTGCCGTTACGACGAGGAGGCGGACCCCGCCCTCCTGGAGCAGGCGATGGACCTGGCCGGGGAGGGGCTGGCGGGGATTCCCGAGGCGGACCCGGGCTACGAGGAGGAGTTCGCGGTCGCGTGCCACCTCCTCGCGTACGGCTCCAAGGCGCGGGTGATGAAGCTTCCCGAGCAGTACGACGCCGCCGAGCGCGGCACTCTGATCGCCGAGTCCCTTGAGCACCACTACCGGCTGCTGCCCCTCCTGGAGCCCGGCACCGCGGCCGAGGTCGACCTGCGCGAATCCCTGGGCTATCTGCACCTGTTGCGCGCCTCGGGAGGCGGCGGGGACTCCGACGACGCCGTCGCCGCGGCCGGCCACTACCGGGCCTCCCTCGACGCGGCGCTGCCCACCAGCGACCTGCCACTGGTACGCCACAGCATCGGCCTGGCCACGATGACCCACGGGTGCGCGATCCAGGACCGGAAGGTCCTGGAGGAGGCCAGGAACGAGATGGGCGCCGCGCTCCACCAGGTGCGGCTCGCCGGCGAAGAACCCTCGTGGGCGTGGGAGTCGGAGATTCGCGGCGCCTACATCCGTACCTTCGTCTGGGCCCGCTGCAAGGACCACGCCCAGGCCGCCGCGGCGGAAGCCGACCTGAACCGGCTGCTCGCCGCCCCGGACGCACTCGAACGGCTCACGCCGCACTATCTCGACGCGTTCGGCCGCCTGTTGTTCGAGCGCGCCGGCCTGCGCGGGGACGGCCCGGCGAAGGACCGGGCGATCGGAATGGTCCGGCGGGCGATCGAGCAGTGGCAGCCCGCCAGGGACGGCAAGGTCACCGTGACCGCCTTCCTCCTCGCGGGCTATCAGCAGGGCCGCTACCGGGAGGACCCGGACGTCGAGCGCCTCCACGAGGTCCTCCGCATGACCGGCCTCGTCCTGGCGGACGAGGAGTTCGCCGAGGAATTCCACAACGTGACCCGCATGGTCGGCGGATGGGCCCTGTCGATGCTGGAGCAGCGGCACGGAGTCCGGCCCGAGTCTCTGGACCACCGCCCCTCGGGCCTGAGCACGCAGGAACAGGACCGGTCGATCCTCGCGCTGTTCGAGGATCTGAAACAGGGGCGCGCGTTCGCGGACTTCAGCGAGAGCGACGACGAGTTCCCCGGCCTCCTGGAAGGCACGGCGAACCCGTCCTGGCTGCGGGACGCCTTCCAGGGCGAGTACGAGCGCTGGCTCGCCACGGAACCCGGGCGCCAACGCGCCGAGTTCGCCCTGGCCCTGCTGACGGTGCTGCCCCTCTACGACGCGCACGCCACGCATGTCACCGCGGCCCAGAAGGAGGCGCTGACCGAGTGCGTCCTGAACGCCGAGGGCGACGAGACGTGGCAGTGGCGGGCACACTCCTGCGTCGCCCAGGTGAGGCTCTGGGAGGAGCTGAACGGCCTGGGATCGGGCACGGACGACGTCATGGAACACCTTGCTCGGGCGCGGGCCGCCGCCGGGCCCGAGCACAGCGTGGGTGCCGCGCTCGACATCAGCGGGATCATGGCCACCCACCACCGTGGACAGGTCGCGGGCGCGGCGGACGACATGGAGGCCGCCCAGGAGGCCATGCGCCGCCTGGCGGGTGACAACCGCCTCTCCGCGTACCAGCGACGCGTGATAGCCGCCCAGGTCGCCATGGGCAGCGGACACCGGGCCGTGGAGGCCGGCGACCTCGGCGCGGTGGACACCCATCTGGCCACGATGACGGAGACGTACGCCGCTCTCCGCGACGACGACCCCTCGGGCATCCAGCTGTGGACCTCGATCGAGGCCCTGCGCATGGGCCGCGACGAACTCGCCCGCGACCTCGGCGCCCCCGCGGCGCCGCCCCTGACCGGTCGCCCCGGCGCCCACCGGCTGCGCAAGGAGGCGCGCCGGCTGCCCCGTGACCACCGGGCCTGGGTCCTCGGGGACAACGGCATCGCCCGCTGTGTGCGGGCCCTGCGCACCCGGGACGCGGACGGCCTGGAGGAGGGCATGGGCCTGGCGCGGGAGGCGTACGGGCTGGTCGACGAGGGAACGGAGAGCCGACTGCGGTACGGCGCGTTCCTGGGCACGGTGCTGTGCTCCGTCGCCGCGATGCAGCGCAACCCCGTGGTCCGCTCGCGCGAACTCGCCGAGGGGATCGGCTTCCTGGAGACCGCGTACCGCGGCCTGGGCGGGCCCGAGCACCCCCAGTACGCGTCCGTGTCGCTCGCCCTCGCCCGCGCCTACCGCATGCGCGGCGCGCTCGGCCGCGACGACCGGACGAACGGCCGGCGCATCGGGCTCGACGCGCTGCGCGGCCACGCCTGGGCCGCGCTGCTCCAGTCCGGCACCGACCACGCCGCCGTGGCGGCGGAGAAGGCCACCTCGACCGCACTCGAAGTGGCCGCCTGGTGTCTCAAGGACAACGCCCTGGAGGACGCCGTCCACGCCCTCGACTCCTGCCGCGGACTCGTGCTGCACGCCGCGGTCACCTCCCGCCAGGTGCCCGAGCGGCTCGTCGCCGCCGGTCGTCAGGACCTGGCCGACGAATGGCGGACCGGCGGGGGCGCCGCGGACCCCGCCCTGGATCCGCTGGCCGCGCTGCGCGCACCGCAGGCCATCCCCAGCCTGCTGCGCCGCCGCGTGCTCGCCGCGCTGACAGGGGCGGACGGAGTGCACGACCGGCTGCTCGACCCGCCGGCGGTGGGCGAGATCGGGACGGCCCTGCGCTCGCTGCGCAAGGACGCCCTGATCTATCTGATGCCCGCCACCGACGAGCACGGCGGCACCGCCGTGGTCGTTACCTCCGGCGGCGACGTCCACACCGTGCCGCTGCCGCGCCTCACCGAGGACGCGGCCCCGCTCCGGGACTACCTGCCCCGGCGGGGCGCGGGGCGGGAGGTTCCCGAGAACCCGGAAGCCGACGGGGCCCCGGCCGACGCGGACCGCTACATGGGGCCCGTGCCGGGATCCGGTCACAGCGCACGGCGCCGCGCCGCGCCCCTGCGTGAGCAGCTCGACCGGCTGTGCGGCTGGGCCTGGTACGCGGCCGTGCGGCCGCTCTTCGACACCTTCAGCACCCCCGGCGGCCGCCCGCCGCGCCTCGTGCTCGTACCGATGGGCCCGCTCGGGCTCGTCCCCTGGCACGCGGCGTGGGCGGACGGCGAGGACGGGCGGCGGTACGCCCTCCAGGAGGCGGAGATCTCGTACGCGGCCTCGGCGCGGCTGCTCTGCGAGGTCGCCTCCCGCACCCCGGCGCCGTACACGGGCGGAGGCGCGCTCGTGGTCGGCAACCCCACGGGCGACCTGCCGTACGCGGGTGAGGAGGCCGACGCCGTGCAGCGGGCGTTCTACCCGGGGGGCACCTTCCTCGGCCGCCGGGCCGACGGCACCGCCGACGGCCCCGGCACCCCCGACGAGGTGCTGTCCTGGCTGACGGACTCCGGGACCGACGAGGGCGGGGTGCTGCACCTGGCCTGCCACGCGGCGATCGCACGCGACGCCCGCCGGACCGCCCATCTGTCCCTCCACGGAGGCGACTTGGCCGCCGAGGAACTCACCGAGGCCATCGGGGGAGGAGGCGGCCGGCTCGGTCTCGTCGTGCTCGCCGCCTGCCGCAGCAGCGTCTCGGGGCGCGGGCACAACGAGGCCTACAGCCTCGCCACCGCCTTCCTGGTGGCCGGAGCCCGCTCGGTGGTCGGCTCGCTCTGGCCGGTGCCAGACGACGCGACCTCACTGCTCATGTTCCTCACCCACCGCTACCTGCGGACGGAGGGGGAACCGCCGGCGAAGGCGCTGCGCCGGGCCCAGCTGTGGATGCTGGACCCGGCACGGGAACTGCCCGAGGAACTGCCCCCGCTGCTCGCACACCGGGCCCGGAGCCTCGACCCGGACGATCTGAGCGCGTGGGCCGGCTTCACCCACCTGGGACAGTAGGCGGTGGGGCGACCGGCGGCACCACCGTGCGCAGCGTCACGGTGCGGGCCGTCCACCGGCCCTGCGGCGCGGGGACGCGACGCATCGGGCGAGAGCCCGGCACGGAGGGGCCCCAGGCTTCCAACTCGTACGGAAGTGTGTTCAGTTCACTCTCGGAGACGATCAGTTTGAGCCAATCCCGGCCGCTCGCCCCGGGGACTGCGGACCGTTCCGGCGGCAGGACGAGTTGCACGGCCTCGCCGTCCAAGGCGTAGCCCGTGCCGCCGGGACCGATGAAGTGCCCCGGGAAGAGCTGCGTGTGGCTTGCGTAATCGTCCGTCAGGGCGATCAGCACGCACCACAGCGCGCGGCTCGTCGAGCGGTTGTGCAACCGGATGGAGACGCGCGGCTCCACACTCTCCGCCCATCTGTCCGTGGCGTAGGCGCAGACGATCTCGCCCGCGGCGTCGGGCGTCAGCACCTGGTCGGACGCGTCCCAGGGCGTGATCTCCACCCGAACCAGGCCGTCCAGGGCCGAGGGCCCCGGCGCGAGGTCACGGATCAGATGCCACCGGGTCAGATGGTTCAGACAGACCGGCAGCCGCCGGGCGCCGTCCGGCCCCCGCAGCGGCAGCGGGTCGGTGAAAGGGGTGCCGTCCCGGCGCAGGACATGGGCCAGGCCGCCCTCCAGGTGAACCCGGAAGTGCAGGTCGCCCGCCTGCCGCGGGTCGTCGAGGACCCGCAGCAGGGGAGAGACCGCGATCTCCGTCCGTACCGCGTCGAGCAGCTCCGCTTCGGGCTCCGCCGCCGAGCACCAGACGGTGGCCGGCGGCTGGGGGAGGGCGGAGAGGGCGACGGGGTAGACGCGGTTCGTCGACGGCGTCCAGTCCACCGGGTCGACGAGCGTGCGCGCGGTGTGCACGGCCCGCGCCCGGAGCGACGGCGCGGGCACGGCCTCCGGTCCCTCACCCGGCACCACGGTGAACTCGGTGGCCGCCGGATCCGGTCCTTCGGCCAGACCGTGGACGGCGCCGCAGTCCACCTCCCAGCCCTGCGCCCCGAAACGCAGCAGATAGGGGCTCCTCGGCCGGGCGGCGGCCCCGCCGAGGAACGGCGCGTCGGCGAGCGAGCCGGCCCCCGCCGGGTACAGCACCGGCTGCTGACGGCCGCCGGCGCGCTGCAGACGGGCGTCGGCGGCCGACAGCAGCTCCCGGTACGTCACCCCGTCACGGGCGTCGCGGACCGCGCCGAGCAGGGCGTGCGTGAAGGCGCCGTGACGGCGCCCCTCGTAGTCGTCCTCGTACGAGTACTGGTCGAGGCGCGCCGCGGCGAGCAGCACATGCCGGGGCGCGGTCCACCCCGGCTCGGGCGTGGCCGCCCGGGGCGCCGCCGACGGGAGGCCGTCCTCCGCCCCTCCGGTCAGGTCCCACGAAGGCGCCGGCGCGGCATAGCGGACCCGGCGCTCGTCCTCGCGTGTGGCGCCGCCCGAGAAGCAGCAGTCAAGCACGGCCGCGACGTGCGCGCCGCGCGCGGCCACGCCGTCGAGGAGGCTCCCGAGCCGCTTGTCCAGGAGGGGACCGTCCACACACACCAGGGCCTGGTTCCGGCCCGTCGCCTCGATCTTGAGATGCGCCTCCTCCCGGGCGAGGGACTGCGTGCCGTGGCCGGAGAACCACAGCAGCGCGGTGTCCTCGGCACCCGCCCGGCCGAGATGTCCCCGTACGGCGTCCTCGACGGCGCGGCGCGTGGCCTCGCCGTTCAGCAGCGTCCGGACGAGGACGTCCCCCGCACCGCGCTCCTCGAGCAGGCGCCGCGCCGCGGCGATGTCGTTGAGACAGCCGCTCAACGGCGGGGCCGTCCCGGACGGGTAGTCGTCGATGCCGACAAGGAGCGCGTAGATCGAACCCATGCGGGAGAGTCTCGCAGGAGCGCGCGAGCGAAAGGGTCCTCTTGACGGCCGGAAACTGGTCGTTTTCTGGGTGCGACCTGGCCGACGCAGTCACAATGTGCCTTCCACAGAGCACTATTGATGTGATGTCAGCCACCTCTTTCCGTCGACGCGGTCTCTGTGTCCGGTGGTGGTGCGTGACGGCAGAACTTCTCGGGGGACGACACATGGGTCACATCGAACGGCCGCGACGCGTCGTGGACTCGGGCGGCACCGCGCCGGCCGGCCCGGCACGCGGCACCGGGACGTCCCGGAGGCTGGTCACCGGGCCCGGCGCGCGCCCCGGAGGCCCGCAGGGAGGACGCGGCACGCCCCGCGAGCTGTACGACCCCCGGTCCGAGCGGCTGCGCGGCGCCGTCGGCCGGCTCGACGCCGGCCTCGACGAGGCCGCGAGCCGGCAGCTCGCCGACTGGGCCCGCGAGGAGTACGAAGCCGCCCACGGCGCCGTACCCCTCGGCTTCGTCGCCCGCTGCTACCTCGGCCCGCCCTACGTCGACCACGTCCTCAACCTGTTCCAGGTGATCGTCCGGCACTACTCGCCGGCGGAGGCCATGCCCGACCCCTTCGGCAGGGCCCGCATGACCGCCCGCTCGGGCGGCTACGCGTACGTCGAGGTCTACGACAACGGGCTGATCCTCCCGGTCCTCGAAGACGGCACCGTCGTACGCCCCTGACCCTGCGCGACCGCCCGGGGGGCAGGCCCTCGCGCGGTCCCGTACGCCCATCCACCCACCCGAACGGAGAACCGACGCAATGGTCGACAGGGACTTCGCCCTTCATCAGAAGGTGCGCGAGGTCGGCAACCTCGTGACCCGGCTCAGCGAGCAGGTCGGCGCCGTGTCCGGACAGGTCGCGTCCGTCGAGAACCGGCAGCAGCAGACCAGCAGTGAACTGCAGCAGCTCCGCGCCGACTTCCTGGAGTTCGCCCAGCACTCGGTGCGCCTGGCCAACGTCCAGCGGGCCGAGACGAAGATCGGCGTCATCCAGGACGAGATCGACCACGCCTTCGGCCACTACAAGTCGGTCCGGCGAACCGCCGTCGGCATGCTCCAGGCCTTCGACATCGGCATCGTGTCCGAGGACAGCGTCCGGCTCGTCAGCGACCAGCTGATGCTGCAGACCCCCCGCTACTGGCTCGCCCCGGCCCTGGTCGCGCTCGCCTCCTGGTCCTCCGACGACCGCGACCTGTGCGAACGCGCCATCGAGGAGGCGTTCCGCCGCTCCCCGGAGCGCACCTCCCTCTTCTTCGCGCTCGTCCTGCGCCGCCAGAACAGGCGCCAGGCCGCCGTCCGTTGGCTCCGGCACTACCTGATCGCCCAGGACCCCGCCCGGCTGGGACGCGAGTTCGCGGTCATCCTGGAGTCCATCGCCCAGGGCGCCTTCGGCCCGGAAGGCCGGGCGATGCTCGACTCGACCCTCCGCGAATGGCGCGAGACGCTGAGCGCGGACCCGGACACCCGGGCCCGGCAGGTGCAGCGCTGGCGCGAGGAGATCGAGTCCCTGCGCGTCCCCTCGGCCAAGGGCCGCTTCCCGAGGCTGTCGGCGGTCTCCCCGCAGTGGCCCGCCCTCGACGGCGCGCTGTCCGGGGCCGGTGCCCATCAGGTGCTCCTGGACAAGTACCAGGCGATCATGGCGGGGGAGTCCGAGGCGCCCGGACGGCTCGAGGACGCCGTCGACGACATCCTCGACCGGCTGGTCGCGGAGTACGACAACGAAGAACTGCCCCTGCGCCGGGACCTGGCCTTCAACAAGAAGGTCGTCGAGCGCGACGGCGACGTGCAGACCGCACGGCGGGAGACGGACGCCGACTCCTCCTCGTACGAGGAGACCCTCGACTACCTGACCGTGCAGAGCGCCGCCGCGCTCAACCCGGCCGCCATCGGCACCTCCGCCGCGACCCAGCGCATGGCGGTCGCGGCCTGCGACGAGTGGTTCTTCCAGGCGCACACGGGCTTCACCCGGGACGTGCGCGGTGCCGTACCGGACGACGTGCGGGCGGTCTTCGGCTCGTCCCACACCGTCGGCGCGCAGGTCTTCCAACTGCCGCCCTGGGAAGGATCCTTCAACCGGCCGCTCCAGGAGAACGAGGCCGCGCTCGCCGGCCACTGGGACCGGCACATGGCGCCGTTCATCGACGGGCTCGCGTACCCACTGGCGAACAAGCTGGTGGCGCCCGTCATCGTCGTGCTCGGCATCCTGTTCCTCATCGGCCAGGCCAGCCTGGGCTTCGCGTTCGTGGCCGCGCTGATCGTCGGGGCCGTGTGGGGCCTGGTCGTCTTCCAGGGCTACAAGGCGGCGGAGAAGCTCCAGGCGAACGCCCGCGGCCTCCTGGAGCAGGCCAAGCTGGAATCGCTCCACCAGCTCCGTGGCGCGGCCGCCGAACTGACGGACTGGTACGAGACGTTCCGCGCGGCCGACGTCGTCGAGGCCAGGTGCCGGGAGTTCATCACCTCGCTCGCCACCGCTCATCACGGCCCCGCTCCCTTCGAAGGCCGGACCGTACTCAAGGAGGACCACCGATGAGCACCCCGCAGAAGCCTTCTGTCCCTCCGCAGGCGGCGGTACCCGCGCAGGCCGCCGTGCCTCAGCAGGCCCCGGCCCCGGCGGTGGTCCGCCGGCCCGGCACCGACTCGCCGTGGGCCGCCCGCCGCCCGGAACCGACCGAGCGGGCCACCAGCCGGCTGCGCCGCCTCGTCGAAGGCCTGCCCGACTGGGAGCCGCTGCCGCCCGGCGAGACGCTGGTCCGCCGGCCCGGCACCGGCCGATGAGCGGATTCTGGGGGCACGGCGGGCCGTACGGGGAGTGGGCGGAGTTCCTGCGCCGCTGGGCCGCGGGCGAGTCCGTGGACCCGGCGCGCCTGCCGCCGATCTCGGCGGAGGCGTACGACGGCGACACGATCGCCCGGCTCACGGCTCACCTCGTCCAGGCCCTCGGCACGCGCCTGCAGGCCTGGGCCGACGCGCTGACGAGGGCCATGAACGCGGTCACGGACGAGTTCGAGGCAGGGCGCGAGCTGGCCCAGGCCCGCAACGGCCTGCGGCCCATCCGCGCCCTCGCCGGCCATCCCCGGCTGCCCGAGCAGCTCCGCGGGCGGCTGACCGAGGTGGTGGACCAGCAGATCGTCCAGGTGCAGGAACAGCTGGAGCGGCTCCTGGAGGAGGCGGCGGGGGAGGACCCGGGTGCCGACTGGGTCGAGGAGCGCCGCCGCACGCTGCGGGACAACAGGCTCACGGCCGTACTGGACGCACCTGCGCCGCAGCAGTCGAGCGGGCCCACGGCCGATCCGTGGACGTACGACCCCGCGGCGGCACCGCGCCGCAGGGTCCTGAGGGACTGACCGGAGGGGCCGACGGCCCCGCCACTCCCGCTGTTGCCTCCACGCATGCGAGCCCCGCCCAGCCTCCCGCCCCGTCCGAGCCGATTCCCGAAGGTCCCCGATGTCGAACTACGCCGATTCCCTGAAGCACCTCGACAGCTACATCTCCGCGCGCGTCCCGGTCATCGGCATGCGCACCATCGAGCAGGAGCGGGCGCTGCGGCTGCTGAGGGAGGCGGCCACCCAGTCCCGCCGCAGCAGCCTGCCGTTCTGGATCTACACGCGGGCGACCGGCCTGCGGGACCTGCGCAGCAACACCACCGTCATCGACGACCGTTCCCTGACGGGCGCCATGGACTTCGCCGCAGCCCAGTTCACCAGCCGCGCCAACGCCACCGTCGTCTTCGTCGACCCGGCCGACCTCGAGAGCGACACCCCGGTCGCCCGGCACATGTCGGAGCTCGCCCGGCTGGCCGGCAACAACATGGGCAGCATCGTGGTGATCACCGACAGCCCCATCTGGAGCGGTCTGCAGCGTCTCGGCATGAGCCTGCACCTCGACCTGCCGCACCCGGACGAGACGTACGAGACCCTCAGGGGCTTCCTCGCCGACCACGAGGGGATCATGCCGGTCCGCTGGGACGAGGGGGACACGCGGCGGGCGGCGGAGTTCCTGCGGGGGGTCACGGAGGCCGAGGCGATCAACCTGATGGCCACCGTGGCCGCGAAGGGCGCCATCGAGAAGGAGGACGTGCTCGGCCTCGCCCAGGCGAAGGACCGGATCTTCAGCGATCTGACCGGTCTCGAGAAGGTGCGCCTGAAGGACTCGGACTACACCGTGGGCGGCCTGACGAGCCTGCGCGCCTGGCTCCAGCGGAAGCACCAGCTCATGCACGCCGACCTGCGCGAGACGCAGCTGCGGCCGCCGCGCGGGGTGCTCCTCGTCGGTGTGCCGGGCTGCGGCAAGTCGCTGTCCGCCAAGGCGATCGCGAGCGAGTGGCAACTGCCGCTGTACCGGCTCGACATGGGCAGCATCCACGGCAAGTACCTGGGCGAGTCGGAGGGCCGCTTCCGGGAGGCGCTGGCCATGGCTGACCGGGTCGCGCCCTGCATCCTGTGGATCGACGAGATCGAGAAGGGACTGGCCGGCCGGGACGACGGTTCGGGTGTGCCGCAGCGGATCATCGGCCAGTTCCTCTTCTGGCTCCAGGAGTCGGACTCGCGGGCGTTCGTCGTCGCGACCGCCAACGACGTGCGGAGTCTGCCGCCCGAGCTGCTGCGGAAGGGCCGCTTCGACGAACTGTTCTTCGTCGACCTGCCCGACGCGCAGGACCGCAGGGAGATCATCGAGCTGTACTACGGGCTCTACCTGAAGCAGGCGCCCGCGGCGGAGCACCTCGACCGGCTGGTCGACCTGTCCGAGGGTTTCGCCGGTTCCGACATCGCCGCGGCGCTGCACGACGTGGGGGCCGAGGCGCACCTGAGCGGCGGCGTGCAGTTCCTGCGCCCCTCGCTCATCGTGGACGCCTTCGCCAACACCGTCCCGTTGAGCCGGGTCAACCCCGAGCAGATCGAGGAGATCCGGGCCTGGGGCCGCGAGCGCGCCGTCCCGGCGGGCCGCTCCACCGTGGCGGCGTCCCCGGGCGCGAGCGGCCCCCGGCGCATCGTCTTCATGGAGGACTGAGCCAGGCCGGCCGTACGGGTGGCGGCGCGCACCGCCGTGCCGCCGCCGCCCGCACCTAGGCCGTCTCTTCCGGATCTTGCCTGACCCGCGACGCCTGGCACCGCACCTCGCTGCGTTGTCGGGCCCGCCCAAGTACGTCCAGTAATCGGGCGACCCTCCGCCTTGCGATGTACGGCACCAGACGCCGCGGGCTTAACCGGCAAGATCCGAAAGAGACGGCCTAGTCGTGACCGGCGTGCGCGTCACCGAAGGGCGTGGTGACTCCTTCGTAGGAGAGGCGCAGCATCATTCCCTGCTCCGCGTGGGGCAGGTTGTGGCAGTGGTTCATCCAGATCCCGGGGTTGGCGGCCCTGAACGCCACATCCCAGACCTCTCCCGCCCGCACCTCGAACGTGTCCCTCCACAGCGGGCTGCCGGACGAGGGCGTCCCGTCCCTGGAAAGGATCAGTACGGGGTGGCCGTGCAGGTGCCAGGGGTGAGTCTCCAGGCTTCGGTTGACGACCGTGAACCGTACGACGTCGCCTTCCGTGACCAGCAGGTCCGGGATCGACGGGTGCCCCCGCCCGTTCACCGTCTGCGCGTACGCCGGCCGGCCCTCCACCAGGGCGACGGCGCGGTCCAGCACGAGGGTGAAGTGCCGGTCGGCGGCGTCCGGATCGAAGGGGGCGCGGGCAGGCGTTCCGTACCGGAGGAGATCGAGCTCCGGCCAGTCGGAGGTGTCCGCGGTCCAGGGTTCGCGGTCGGCGTTCTCGTCCGGGTGCAGGGACACCCCGGTGTCGCGGTCGTCGTCGAGCATGAGCGCGACGGGCCTGTCCGGCATGACGAACACCAGGTCGTGGCGCCCGCCGGCGGGCAGCCGCAGGCTCACGTCACGGACCTGCTCGGGTTGGTGGAGGTCGCGGCCGTCGACGGCCGCGACCCGGAACGGGGTTCCGGCCAGCGCGAGCCGGTGCGCATCCGAATCGGTGTTGATCAGCCGCAGCCGTACCGCCGCGCCGGGTGCCGCGGTCCGTACCGTGCGCCCGTCCTGATCCCCCACGACCAAGGTCCCGGCGAAGGTGTGCACGGGCAGGGTGAGGTCCACCGACTGCCGGCCGGAGCCCTCATCCGAGGGTCGCCCGTCGCGTGGTGTGACGACGAGGGTCCCGTACAGCCCCTTGTGCACGCCCGGGTCCGAGGCCTCGTGCGTGTGGTACCAGTACGTGCCCACCTGGTCGGCGCGGAAGCGGTGGACGAACTCCCCACCGGGCGCCACCGGGTGCTGTGTCAGGCCCGGTACACCGTCCTCGCCGCACGGCACGTCGTAGCCGTGCCAGTGCAGGGTGACCCCGTCCTCGATGTCGCCGTTGCGCAGCGTCACCTCGATGACATCGCCCTCGGTGGCGGTGATCGCCGGGCCCGGTACCTGCCCGTCGTACGTCCACGCGTCGACCTCACGTCCGGACGCCAGCCGCGCCGTCGCCTTCTGCGCGGTGAGCACGTGCCGCCGCGTGGTGCCGCCGGGAGACGGAGTCCCGAGGCCGCGCAGATCGGCCACCGACCGTGCCGTGGCGGAGCCGGCCGAGGGAGCAGGGCCGCCGCCCGTCGTCATGGAGCCGGCGGGCCTGAACAGCAGGCCGACGCCTGTGCCCGCGGCGCCGACTCCGACCGCGGTGCCGACGAACCTTCGTCGGCTGAAGGCGGACTGACGGTCCGTCTTCACACGTGGGCCCTCCGCCTCCCGCGCCACGACGCGGGCGGTCAGCACGGCGCCGGCCGACACGAGCGCGATCGTGATCAGCGCGGTCGACCAGGTGAGGGGGTACCCGGCGACGAAGGTCACCACGAGGCCGGCCAGCGCGGCGTACCCGGCGGTGAACAGCGAGACGACGCTGCTCACCGGCAGGCGCTCGTCGGCCGCCGTTCCGGCCACCCTTCCCGCCGTCCGCAGCCGGGGCCCGGCGACGAACACCGCGGTCGTCCCGGCGACGCCGAGCAGCGGAAGCCCCAGCAGCACCTTCTCCTCGACGAACCACCACCCCCGGCCGGCCAGGACCGACACGGTGGCCGCCCGGGCGAGCGTGACCAGGACGGCCGCGGCGAGAAGTCCGAATCCCAGCCGGCGGCGCCGGACGGCCGCCGCGACTCCGGCCCCGAACCACGACACCACGCCCAGCAGGGCGACGGCGTGGTCCAGGACGATCAACCGGCCCGTGGTCACTGAGCGGTTCCCGTGGCGGTCCCGGCAGCGCGGGCATCGGCATCGGCGGCCTGGACGGTGGACGCCGAGGAGTACGACGGCTCTCGCGCCTGGCGGAGGATCCTGCCGGCCACGCCCATCATGATCAGCGCGTTGACGGCGTGCAGGCCGAAGACGAGTCGACCCGCGGTCGTGGTGTCTCCCGTGTCGCCGAACGCCTTGGCGAGGGCCGCGATCAGGGGCTGGGCGACCCCGAGCCCGGCGAGCAGACCGGCCATGCCGATGAGCCGGCCGGGCACGCGGGCCAGCGCGGTCGTCACCGTCGTCACGAGCGCGAGGAGGACGATCAGATAGCCCAGGGCCCGGTGCGGCCGGAAGGCCTCGTCGTGGGGCGCGGTGTCGAACGCTCCGCTGCCGGCCAGGAAGAACTGGACGACGATCGCGAGCATGAGCGCGGCCGCCAGTACGGCGATGGCTTTACGCATCGAGGGGCACCCTTCGGATCGGTGTGGGACGTGTTCTCTCCGTCTGCGGAATCACGGAAGGAATCGTCGCCTCGACGCCACGCGGCGTCCTCCGACGGCGGTCGGCCGGGCGTACGCAGATCTGCGTACCCGGCGGGCGTTCGGGCGCGCTCTCCGCCGTACACGACCGCGGACCGACGAGCATTCGGCGCCGTCCGCCCTGGCAGTACGATCTCGGGTATGCAACGCAGAGCCGCGCCGCCGGCAAGCATGCGACTCCTGACGCCGAACGGAACGGCCCACCGATGAACGCTCCGACGAACGCGCCCATCAGGGTTCTCCTCGCCGATGACGAGCGTCTGGTGCGATCCGGGTTCAAGGTGCTGATCGACCTCGAGGACGACTTCGAGGTGGTGGGGGAGGCCACCGACGGCTCCGAGGCCGTCGAACGGGCCCGCGCGACCCGGCCCGACGTCGTGCTCATGGACATCCGCATGCCGAAGCTCGACGGGATCCAGGCGACCGCGCAGATCGTCAAGACCCCCGGGCTTCAGCATGTCCGGGTCCTGATCCTCACCACGTACGAGACCGACGCGTACGTCTTCGACGCGCTGCAGGCCGGTGCCAGCGGCTTCATGCTCAAGGACGCGGGACCGGCCGAACTCCTCCACGCCATCCGGGTCGTGGCCGCCGGAGACGCGTTGCTCGCCCCGCGGATCACGCGTCGTCTGATCGCCCAGTTCACCGAGCGACGGGTCGCCACGCAGGCCGGCGAGGACCGGCTCGCGGTCCTGACCCAGCGCGAGCGTGAAGTGCTGGCGCTGGTCGGACAGGGGCTGAGCAACGACGAGATCGGCGCCGAGCTGTGCCTGAGCCCGGCCACCGCGCGCACCCATGTCAGCCACGCGATGGTGAAGCTGGGTGCGCGGGACCGCGCCCAACTCGTCGTCATCGCCTATCGGACGGGGCTCGTCAGCCCGTAGCGGTCGAGGCGCCGGCCGTGCGTGAGGCCGTTCGGCTCGGATCCACCACCTCGACGGTGGATCCGAGCTGCGGGAGGCTCAGACCCTGACCCCGTCCTCGACCTCGGCGGGGCGCGTGGGAAGTGTCTTCGGCGCCCGGCGTCCGGGCATCCACCAGTTGGCCTTGCCGCACAGTTCCATCACCGCGGGGACGAAGATCATCCGGACGACGGTGGCGTCGATGAGGACGGCGACGGCCATGCCCAGACCTCCCTGCTTGACCGCGACGTCGGGGCCGAGCAGCGAGGTGGTGAAGACCGCGATCATGATGGCGGCCGCGGCCGTGATCACCTTGGCGGTCCGCGCAAGGCCGGTGGCGACGGCCGTGCGGGTGTCGCCGGTCCGCTCGTACTCCTCACGGACACGCGAGATCAGGAAGACCTGGTAGTCCATCGACAGGCCGAACAGGACCGGGAACATCATCATCGGCACCCAGGTCGTGACCGGCATGGCGGCGGGGAACCCGAGGGCCGTGCCGAGCCAACCCCACTGCACGACCGCCACCAGCACACCGTAGGCGGCGCCGATCGACAGCAGGTTCATCAGGGCGGCCTGCAGGGCGATCGTGACCGACCGGACCAACGCGATCAGCAGCACCATGGACAGGGCGATGACGACCGCGATCATGAGGGGCAGGCGCGAGCCGGACTCCTCGGCGGTGTCGATGGTGCCGGCGTTCGGTCCGCCGACGAGGACGTGTGCGCCGCCGGTGCTCCGGGGCAGCACGTCGTCGCGGAGCCGGTGCACCAGATCCGTGGTCGCCTCGTCCTGGAACCCCGTCGTGGGGAAGGCGGCGAAGGTGACGGCCTGCCCGTCCTCGCTGACCCGGGGCGGTGTGGCGTAGGCGATGCCCTCGGTCTTGCGGACCGCCTCGACGACGGGACGCAGATCGGCGCCCCCGGAGCCGACCTCGCCGGCGAAGACCAGGGGTGCCCCGTACCCCGGACCGAAGCCCTCGGAGAGGATCTCGTACGAGATGTAGCTGCTCCGGTCCCGGGGCTGGACGCTGGCGTCGGGCTGGCTCAGTCGCATCGACAGGGTCGGGGCGGCCAGCGCCAGCAGGACCCCGCCGGCGAGGAGTGCGGAGACCAGCGGCCTGCGCTGCACCACGCCGGCCCAACGCTCGGCGAGCATGGGCCTGTTCCGGCGCTGCGCGCCGGCCTCCCGGTTCCGGCGGGACGCGCGGCGAGGCAGGCGCAGCGAGTTGATCCGGTGTCCGGTGAAGCCCAGGAACGCGGGCAGCAGCGTCAGGGCGGCGATCATCGTGACCAGCACCGTGATCGACGTGGCGACGGCCAGCCCGGTCATCAGGCGCTCTCCCATGACGAGCAGGCCCATCAGGGCGATCACCACCGTCGTGCCCGCGAAGAGCACCGCGTGACCGGCGGTGGCGATGGCCTTGACCGTGGCGCTCTCGGGGTCGTCGCCGTCCCCGAGGCCGTCCTTGTAGCGGGTCACGATGAACAGCGCGTAGTCGATGCCGACGCCGAGCCCGATCATCGCGCCGAAGGTGAGAGCGAAGTTCGGCGCGGGAACCAGGTGCCCCACCAGCTTCATCAGGGCGAGACCGCCCACGATGGCCAGGAGGGCGGTCGCGAGCGGCAGGCCCATCGCCACCAGCGATCCGAAGGCGATGAACAGGATCACCGCCGCGGCCACGAGGCCCACGCTCTCGGCCGGGCCCTGCGGGGGCGTCTCCGCCTTCTCCGCCATGTAGCCGCCCAGCGCGAGCGTGACGCCGTCGCCGGAGGCGTCCTTGACCCTGTCGACCAACGGCTTCACCTCGCTCTTCTCCAGCCCCTTGTCGCTCAGCGGGATGGTCGTACGGGCGATGCGACGGTCCTTCGTCACCAGGCTCTCGTCCTGATACGGCGAAGTCACCGGGCCGGTCACGGGCGAGCCGGCGAGCTCGGCGATGGTCTTCTCGATCTTCTGCCGGGCGGCCGGATCGTCGATTCCCTTGTCGGCCCTGATCGCGAGGGTCAGCCTGTCCCCCTGCTCCTTGGGGAAGTGCTGCGCCAGCAGCTCCTGCGCCTTGGCCGACTGCGAGCCCCCTCCGGAGAAGTCGTTGTCGGGGGCGGCGCCGTAGCCGAAGCCGACGAAGGCCACGACGATGACACCGATGACCCAGGCCAGGAGAACGAGACGGCGGCGGCGGAAACAGAAGCGCCCCAGTCCCGCGAGCGTTCCCTCACGGGGAGACTCGATCGTCGACATCATCTGCTCCTCAGCGGTTGAGCCGTGCGGCACGGCGTGCTTCTCGGACGAAGGGGAGGTTGATCGGTCACAACGGCGATCGTGTCGCGCGCAAGGGGGCACTGACCTCTGACGACGGATGGCGACGTCTACGCAATCGGACGTAACCGGCCGCGCCGCGCCGCGCCCGTCGACGTAGCGGTTCGCGCGTCTGAGCGGAGCGTCGTCCGTGGTCGCGAACAGTACGATCGCGGCATGAGACTCCGCCCCGGGCCGTTCACCCTGCGGGTACTGACCCAAGACGTGCTGCTCGCGCTCTTCGTCACCGTCATGCAGGTGCAGGGCACGGTCGCCCTCGCCGCCGCCAGGGGGACGGAACAGCGTCCGCTCACCGACCTCGGATGCCTCGGCTTCACGCTGCTCGTGGTGGGCGGCCTGGTCGTGGGCGTCCGCCGGGTGTGGCCCGTGGCGGTGTTCGTCACCGCAGCACTCGCCAGCCTGGTGTACTACGCCCTCGAATTCCCCGACGGGTACGGCTGGCTGGGCCTCATGGTCTCCCTCTACACCCTCGCCGCCTACGGTGACGGGCGGCGGTCACTGGCGATCGCCGGCGTGGGCACCGCGGTCCTGGCCACCGGGTGGCTGTACGCGGCGGCCGACGTGCAGCCGCGCGAGGCCATCGGCTGGGTCTTCTTCCGTATCGGTGTCGCCGTCATGAGCACGGCTCTCGGCGAGTCCGTCCGGTCCCGGCGGGTCATCGCGGCCGACGCCCAGGAGCGCGCGGAACGGGCGGAGCGGACCCGCGAGGAGGAAGCCCGCGCACGGGTCGACGCCGAACGGCTCCGCATCGCGCGCGAGGTCCACGACACCGTCGCGCACGCCATCGCGATCATCAACGTCCAGTCCGGCGTCACCGCTCACGTGCTCGACAAGCGCCCCGAGCAGGCACGCGAGGCCTTGCAGACCATCGCGCAGACGAGTTCCCGGACGCTGCAGGAGATGCGGGCCATCCTCGGCGTCCTCCGGGGCGACGACGACGACCCCGTGCCGCACAGCAGTCTGGAACAGATCGACGACCTCACCGCGGAGGCCCGCGCCGCAGGACTGGACGTCACGCTCGAAGTGACCTCGCCCGCGGCGCCGTTGCCGAGCGCGGTGGACAGTGCCGCGTACCGGATCCTGCAGGAGTCGATCACCAACATCATCCGGCACACCGGCCCGACCCGGGTGACGGTCGCGGTGAACCCGGCGATCGACCACCTGGAAATCCGCGTCACCGACCAGGGGCGCGCCGGTTCCGACCGGACCCCTGTGACCCGGCCGCCCGCCGACCGCAAGCCCGGCCGCGGCATCCTGGGCATGCGCGAGCGCTGCCAACTGCTCGGCGGAGAGCTCAACGCCGAGCCCACCCCGGCCGGAGGCTTCGAGGTCACGGCCCGCCTGCCCCTCGCCCCGACCGGCCCACGCTTCTGACCACGGCACCCCGCGGCCGCCATGCGCTCCCGGTCGTCTTCTCCGGCCGTCAAGTCCGCTTGAAATACGGCTTGGAATCCCGGCACGCGCGGGGTCTCGCCGACAGGCCAGGTGATGCGGGGTCGTGAGGATGAACGGGGTCCCGCAGGCGCGAACTGTACTCCCAGGTGCGGCCCCGAGCCACTGCGCGCCCCGGCCGAGGACCGCGTAGTCTGGCTGCTATGGGCGGTGGCATATTTCATCCGGCGTCAGTGAGGAAAGACCCCGATGAATCAGGTCATCCGGCATCCTGAGGGGAAGTTCCGCCCTCGGGGTGAGCCGCGCTTCGTTCGTGGAAGACGCTTCCGTTCCTGGCTGAGGTCCCATGTAGGCCGAGCGTGGCGAATGCGGCGCATTCGCGGAGAGGCCCGGCGGCGGGTGTCCACTCCCCGTGAATGGTACGGGAGATGGACGCCCGGAAACTATGTCAAGGTGTTCGCCTGGATCGGAACGATCCTGCTCCTGGGCTGGCTGTTCCTGGCCGTTCACGTGATCATCGACGGAAAGCCCGGGTTCGTCGAGAACACCTGCCTGAAAACAGGCCAGTCCTGCAGCGTGGTCATCAGTTTCGTCACGCCCTTTCTCGTCTTCTCGCTGAGCACGGCTGTCTTTCTGGGTGTTCGGCACTGGAAGACGATCCGGCCGATCGGGCGAATCGCGCGGAGGAACCCGCAGCAGCTGGTGCCCACGGCCGGCACGATCGTGGACGAGGTCGTCGGCCGGCAGGAGTTGTGCTCGGTCATCGCACAAGCCCTGCGGGACCGGCGCCGCCGCCGGCCGTACGTGCTCGTGGGTGGCATCGGCAGCGGGAAGACGGCCGTGCTCGTGCAACTGACCCAGATGCTGGCGGAGAACGGCGCCGTTCCCGTCCCGATCCACCTCCGGCGCATCGACCTCGACGGTGACGACCTGAATTTCGGCGAGCTGGCGAAGAAGCGCTTCTGCGACGAGGTGGACCCCGGGGTGATATCCAGAGCCCAGGCCGAGCGGGTGTGGCGGCAGCTCTGCATGGAGGACAAGGCGGTCGTCGTAGCGGACGGTCTCGAAGAGGCATTCTGTGACGACGAGAATCAGGCGAACCGGGACAGTCTCATCCGCCGCGCGATCGGCCGGGCGCAGAAGCAGAAGCTTCCGCTGGTGATCGCCTCGCGTCCGCACACGGCGCTCGAACGCACCCAGGCGGCCGTCATCGACCTCGAACCCCTCAGCGAGGAGGCCGCGCTCGGCTACCTGATGCAGCGGGAGCCCGGCGCGGACAACCGGAGGCTGGACTGGATCGTCGAGACGGCCGCGGTCGCCGAGTCGCCGCTGTACCTCCAGATCGCCCGTCAGCTGCGACAGCACCAGCTTCTGGAGCATTTCGAGAGCACCAGGGATCGGGACCAGGTGGACACTCGGGGAGGCGACCGGTCGGGAATTCGGCTGAATCTCCTGGAATCCTGGACGAAGGCACTGGTGGATGGCCATCTCCAGGCTCAGTTCGACATCTCGAAAGAGCAGCGGAAGAAAACAGTCTCGGTCATTTCGGCGCTGGCCTGCATCGGACTTCTCAACGACCGGCTGGAGGTCAGATTCGAAGAACTGATCAGCTGGAACGGCGACGCCGGCGAACGGAAGAAGACCTCCTGTCCGGCGATTCTTGACGAGCTGCGCCGGCGCGTCGGAGACCTGCCAAGGGGCGAGGACGAATTCTGCTGGCGCACCGCCTTGTCACGCTATGCGGCGTGGGGTGAGCAACTCGGGCTTGTGGAGGCCCAGAGCTTCAAGGTCAGATTCCCTCACAGCATTCTGCAGGCCTATCTGGGGTTCCCGTTCCTCGACGCCGTCCAGCGGGACGCCGCGGGAGACCTCGGAAAGGCGCTCGCCGAGCCCGGTCGTGAGCTTCTCATCGCCCTGGTCCTGCGCTCCCGCCGTAAGCCGGAGACCCCGCAGCGCGCCAACGTCGAGCTGTTGGTGAAGGCGGCCCGGGAGCGCCGGGACGGAAAGGCCTTCGACCTGTTCGCCGCAGCGTTGGAGATCGACACCGGCGAGGCCGGTGATTCGGCCCACGTACGGATCACCAAAACGATCCTGCGGCGGTGGCCGGAGATCGTCGATGGTGATCCGAGAACGCTCGACGCGGCAAAGCTGCGACTGGTGCACTCCTTCGGTGAGATGGCTCGCCGGCTCGACCGCTTGAGCAAGGAAGACCCCAGGAAATGGGTCAAGCCGGCCTACGGCGACATGATGAGGATCAGCTGGATCGAGGAAAGCTATCCGGTCAGGCTGGCCATCGCCCAGGAGATCGGCGCGGGCGGTGACCATGCATTCGACGCACTGCGCAGGCTCTTCCCGTGGCCGAAGCGCGAGGCGATTTCCGACGCCAAGATGTACGACCCCTGGGAACAGTACAAAACGGCGATGGAGGCCCAGAGGTACAAGGAGAGCGCGGCACGTGAGGAGAAGATCGGTCCGCCCGACAGTTCGGACGGGGTCGCCCGGGAGGCACATACGGCAGTGGAGATCTGGCGCGAGTTCGTCACCAGGGCCTGGCTCGTTCCCATGATCGTGGGCTCGGTGGGCAACGAGCGGTGCAGCCAGGCCCGGGAGCGCATGGACCTCTGGCTGCAACACCTCACGCCGAACCCCGCGACGGGGCGCGCGGACCTGCCCATCTCGCTGGAGATCGCCCTGGCCCAGGGCTTCAAGAGCGCGGCGAACCGCCGAAGACGGCATCCCGCGACCTCTCACGAGGCCCGTGAGTACCTCATAGAGCGAGCGGAGCACCTGCTGACGCACGCACGCTACTGGTACTCCCAGGTCACGCTCATCCACGCCCTGTGCCTGTGGGAGCTGCCGGACGGCATCGACGACGGGCAGGACGGCGTCGAGGCCGGCCGCCGGGCCGACGCCGACCCGCTGCGGGCCGTGGAACGCTGGCTCGGCATGGCGGGCAGTGAGCAGGCCCCCGGCGATCGGCCCGCGGACGAGCTGGCGGTGCGGGGAGGAAAGCGACTGCACCCCTTCGTCGCCGAGGCCGCGGACCTCGCGGTGCTCGCCCTGGAGACCCGGCGTCCCGAGCGGTTCATCTGGATCGACGAGAAGGGGACCATGGTCAACATCGGCTCACGGACCGCCGACCCCACCGTCCATCGCAAGCACAACCTCTGGATTCCGCCGTCGGTGGGGTGGAGCACCTTGAATCCGCGCGCCCAGCAGCTCCTCGGCGACATTCTGCTGCTGCTGAACCTCACGGAACGCGACGGGGTGATGGTCGACAGCCGGCTGGCGCGCACCAACCGCACCACCCTGCCGCCCTGCCTGACCAAGGACCGCACGGCACTCCATCCCGAGCGCACGGTGGGCATGCCAGGCACGGCCGAACCCGGGACGAGCTGCCTGCGCAGCTGCCAGTTCGAGCTGTGCCCGTACCCCGCGAAGGGGACGCAGCCGGGCGCCGAGCTGCGCGAACCCTTCTGCTGGCAGCAGCAGGCCCTGCTGAAGAGGCGCACCATCCGGCGTACGAGGGCGGACTGGCAGGGTATGACGGACCGCGAGCTCGTCCGGTTCTGGACCGCGATGGCGGAACGGACCCGGACGCCCTCGGTGACGCAGGACGCCCGCACGCCGGTGCGCCGGTCGGCCGGACGGTGGCGCCGGCACGACGGCCGGGGGTGACACGGCGGTCCGCCGCGCGGTGCGAGGGGGAGCGGTCGCTCTCTAGAGCCAGTCCCGGCGCTTGAAGATCACGTACAGACCGGTGCAGACGATCCCCATCAAGCCGATCGCGAACGGGTATCCGCCCGTCCAGCGGAGCTCCGGCATGTTGTCGAAGTTCATCCCGTAGATCGTTCCCACGAGTGTGGGTGCGAACAGGATGGCCGCCCAGGCGGAGATCTTCTTGATCTCCTCGTTCTGTTCGAAGCCGGCTTCGGCCAGTGCGCGCATCTCGGCGTTCTGTTGCTGGGTGACCAGGGTCGCGTTGACCGTGAGGATGTCCGTGAGGGCCTGGCGGAAGCCGTCGACGCGTTCGCTGGTGTGGGTGACGTGGTCGGCGACGTCGCGGAGGTAGCGCTGGAGTTCCTCGTCCGTGCCGTACTTCGCGAAGCCCGCCATCAGGGCGTGCAGCATGCCCACCAGGGGGCGGGTCGCGCGCTGGAACTCGACCATTTCCCGGGAGAGTTCGTAGATGCGGCGGGAGACCGCCGGGTCGCCGCCGAAGACCTCCGTCTCGATCTCGTCGATGTCGTTCTGGACGCCCGCCACCACCGGCGCGTAGCCGTCGACCACCGCGTCGAGGATCGCGTACAGGACCGCCTCGGGACCCAGGGCCAGCAGGTCCGGGTTCTCCTCCATGCGGCGGCGGACGGCCGACAGGTCCGGTGCGGCGCCGTGCCGGACCGTGATCAGGAAGTCCGGGCCCACGAAGACATGGAGCTCGCCGAACTCGACCTCCTCCGGGGCGTCCAGATAGCGGGCGGCGCGCAGGACGACGAACAGCGTGTCGCCGTACCGTTCCAGCTTGGGGCGCTGGTGGGCCTCCATCGCGTCCTCGACCGCCAGCTCGTGCAGGTCGAACTCGCCCGCCAGCGAGTGGAGTTCCTCCTCCGTCGGGTGCTGGAGGCCGATCCAGGCCATCCCGTCGGGGTGCTCGCGCAGCTGTCGGAACGTCTCCGCGAGCGTGCTGGGGGAGGCGACCCGGCGGCCGTCGCGGTACAGCGTCGACTGCACGACGCTCGGCTGCACCGAGGGTGGCCGCGCGGCAGCGGCCTCGGGCGGAGGCTCGGGCCGGCGGCGCCAGGCCGCGCGGGGGCGGCGGTCGGACATCGTCGGCACCTCCACCTCGGGCTGCGGGTCGGTCGAGAGCAGGATATATGGGGCCAATCCCGCTCGTACGGATCCCGGTCCCGGCCGCAGTTCAGGACCGGGATCGTCCGCAAGTCTCGGTAGCGTGCGCGGCATGGCCCTCAAGACCACCCACCCCGTGCTCGGCCCCCGCGCCCTGAACCGCGCCACCCTCGACCGGCAGCTGCTCCTGCGCCCCGCCCCGCTCGGTGCCGAGGAGGCCGTCGATCACCTCGTCGGGCTCCAGGCGCAGAACACCAAGCCCCCGTACTACGCGCTCGCCGCCCGGCTCGACGGTTTCCGGCCCGAGCAGCTGTCCACGCTCATGGAGTCCCGGCAGGTCGCCCGGATCGTCTCCCTGCGGTCCACCGTGCACACCCACACCGCCCGCGACGCCGTCGGCCTGCGCCGGCTCGTGCAGGCCGGGGCGATCGACCGGGAGCTGAAGATGTTCCGCAAGGGGCTCGACGGCGTCGACCTCGACCGGCTCACCGCCCTGGCCACGGAGTACGTCGAGGAGCGCCCCCGCACCCCCAAGGAGCTGCGGGAGCACCTCCTCCGGGAGTGGCCGGACGCCGACGCGCAGGCGCTCACCATCGCCGCCCGCTGCCTGCTCCTGATGGTGCAGGTCACCCCGCGCGGGCTGTGGGGGCGCAGCGGGCAGGTCGCGCTCACCACCGTCCGTACGTGGTTCGACGGGGTCGAGGACGAGGCCGCCGACCTCGACGAGACCGTGCTCCGCTACCTCGGCGCCTTCGGCCCCGCCTCCGTCAAGGACATGCAGACCTGGTGCGGCCTGACCCGGCTGCGTCCCGCCTTCGAACGGCTGCGGCCCGGGCTGCTCGTCTTCCGGGACGAGCGGGGCACCGAGCTCTTCGACCTCCCCGACGCGCCCCGCCCCGACGAGGACACCCCGGCCCCGCCCCGCTTCCTCCCCGAGTTCGACAACCTGCTCCTCTCACATGCCGACCGCACCCGCGTCGTCCCCGCCGCGCACCACGGCCGCACCTGGACCGGCAACCAGGCGCACCGGACGTTCCTCGTCGACGGCTTCGTGGCCGGGATCTGGCACCTCGACGAGGCGAAGGACCGTACGACCCTCACCATCGAACCCTTCGCGGGCATGACACGCGCGACGCGCACCGCGCTCACCGCCGAGGCCGAGCGGACCCTCCGGCTCATGACGCCTCCGGGCACCCCGTACGACATCGTCCACAAGGAAGGCGCGGACAGCGGCCGCCCCAGCAAGGGCACGGAGGACTGACATGCCGCGCATGACGACGGCGGAGGTCGAGGCCGTCCTGACCGGGGCGGGCTGGTCGCCGGGGCGTGACATCGGGGCGCGCCTGCCCGGGCTCCTCGCCTTCGTGACCGACCGTTTCGCCGAGGAGGGCCATCCGGTCGAGCCGTTCCGGGCGGCCCGGGACTTCGTCCGGGAGTTCGGCGGGCTGCGCCTGGTGATCCCGGGGACGCCTCCGGACGCCGTCGGCCTCACCCCGCACTGGATCTACGAGGAGAGCGGCGAGGACGTCGCCGAGCTCGCCCGAAACCTGGGGAAGAGGCTGTTCCCCGTCGGCTACGAGACGTTCGACGGGGCGATGGTCCTCATCGACGAGACCGGGCACTTCTTCCTCCTGCACCACACCGGCCCGCAGTTCCTGGGAGCCGATGCGTACGAGGCGATCAGCTGCCTGCTGCGCGGTCCCCAGCGGGACGCGCGCGACCGCTTCGCCTGACGGCGGACCGGTCCGTCACGGCAGCACCCCCGCCCTCCGGGCCGCCACCACCGCCTCCAGGCGGGTGTGGGCGCCGAGTTTGCGCATGGCCGAGCGGAGGTAGCCCTTCACCGTCTCCGGGCGGAGGCCGAGACGCTCCGCCGCCGTCGCGTTCGTCGCGCCGGAGGCGACCGCCGCGAGGACGTCCGTCTCCCGCGGGGTGAGCGAGACGCAGGGGTTCGCGGAGGCCGTGCCCGAGGCCGATTCGAGGCGGCCGCACACCGCGAGGAGGCGCTCCCGCAGCGCGGGGTCGACGACCTTCGGCGCCAGTTCGCGCAGCTCCCCGTACGCCTGCCGCACCTCCTCCCAGGACGGTCCCGGCGGCGGGGGCGCGAGCAGCTGCCGTACCTCGTCCCGTACCGCCAGGGCCTGCTCCACGTCACGGGCCGCCGCCATCGCCGCGTCGAAGACCCGCTCGCCGATCGGGAGGGACTCGCGCAGCGCCCCGTACAGCACACCGCGCACCTTGCGCCGCACGACGACCGGGACGGCGATCACCGCGCGCAGGCCCTCCGCCGAGACGGGCACGTCGTACTCGTGGGTGATGTGCCGCGACGACGGGTAGTCCGTGACCGCGCACGGCCGCGACAGCGCCAGGCACTTCCCGCCCAGGCCCGAGCCCGCCGAGATCGTCAGACCGCTCAGCGCGGGCGTCACCGCCCCGCTCAGCTCGGCGATCCGCACCGTGCGGCCGGTGGCCCCCTCCTGGAGCAGTCCGCCGAAGGCGACGGGCAGCCCGCTGGCGCGCCTCAGCCGCAGCAGCGCCGTACGCAACTCCACCGCTTCCACCATCTCGGGCACGGAACCACTCCTTCACCCCCGAACGGGGGTAGTGAGACCTGGGTCACCGATTACACGATGTCCGGGACAGGTGCCGCAATGAGGAGGACACATGACGCCCACGAGCGCGACCGGCGCGACGGAGAGGTTCCGGGCCGCCCGGGACTTCCTGCTGCAGCATCGCGAGGACTACGAGAGGGCCTACGAGGGCTTCGTGTGGCCCCGGCCCGACCGTTTCAACTGGGCGCTCGAATGGTTCGACGTCATCGCACGGGACAACGACCGGACCGCGCTGCACATCGTGGAGGAGGACGGCTCCGAGACCCGGGTCTCCTTCGCCGAGATGTCCGCCCGCTCCAACCGGGTCGCGAACTGGCTCCGCGCCCAGGGCGTCCGCGCCGGCGACCGCATCATCCTGATGCTCGGCAACCAGGTCGAGCTGTGGGAGATGGTGCTCGCCGCGATGAAGCTGCGCGCCGTCCTCATCCCCGCCACCCCGCTCCTCGGCCCCGCCGATCTGCGCGACCGCGTCGACCGGGGCCGCGCCCGGCACGTCGTCGTGCGCGCCGAGGACACCGCCAAGTTCGACGACGTCCCCGGGGACTACACCCGGATCTCGGTGGGCGGCGACGGGGCGAACTGGCTGGGGTACGAGCTCGCCGCCGAGGAGTCGGACGTCTTCGAGCCCGACGGCGTCACCCTCGCCGACGACACCCTGATGCTGTACTTCACCTCCGGCACGACCGCCCGCCCCAAGCTGGTCGAGCACACCCACACCTCGTACCCCGTCGGCCACCTGTCGACGATGTACTGGATCGGCCTCAAGCCCGGCGACGTCCACCTCAACATCTCCTCGCCGGGCTGGGCGAAGCACGCCTGGTCCAACCTCTTCGCGCCGTGGAACGCCGAGGCGACCGTCTTCATCCACAACTACACCCGCTTCGACCCGGCCCGGCTCATGAGCGAGATGGAGCGCCACGGCGTCACCAGCTTCTGCGCCCCGCCGACCGTGTGGCGGATGCTCATCCAGGCCGACCTGAGCCAGCTCAAGACCCCGCCCCGGGAGGTCGTCGCCGCCGGCGAACCGCTCAACCCCGAGGTCATCGAGTCGGTGCGGCGCGCCTGGGGCGTCACCATCCGGGACGGCTTCGGCCAGACCGAGACCGCCGTCCAGGTGTCCAACAGCCCCGGCCAGCGGCTCAAGGAGGGCTCCATGGGGCGCCCCAGCCCCGGCTTTCGGGTCACCCTCGTCGACCCGGTGAGCGGCACGCCGGACGTCGAGGAGGGCGAGATCTGTCTCGACCTCAGCGTCAACCCGGTGGGCCTGATGACCGGCTACCACGGCGACCCGGAGCGTACGGCGGAGGCCATGGACGGCGGCTACTACCGCACCGGCGACATCGGCTCCCGGGACGCCGACGGCTACATCACGTACATCGGACGCGCCGACGACGTCTTCAAGGCGAGCGACTACAAGATCTCGCCCTTCGAGCTGGAGAGCGCCCTCCTGGAGCACGAGGCCGTCGCCGAGGCGGCCGTCGTCCCCGCCCCGGATCCCCTGCGGCTCGCCGTCCCCAAGGCGTACATCGTCCTCGCGGCGGGCTGGGAGCCCGGCGAGGAGACCGCGAAGGCCCTGTTCGCCCACTCGCGCGCGGTCCTCGCCCCGTACAAGCGCGTCCGCCGCATCGAGTTCGCCGACCTGCCCAAGACCGTGTCCGGCAAGATCCGGCGCGTCGAACTGCGCCGGCTGACGGCGGAGGGCGGCGGCAAGGAGTACGCGGAAGGGGACCTCTCGTGAACCTGTCCTACGCGCACGGCGTCTCCGACACGCCGCTCCTCGGCGACACCATCGGCGCCAACCTCGACCGTGCCGTCGCCGCCTGGCCCGACCGGGAGGCCCTCGTCGACGTGCCCACCGGACGCCGCTGGACGTACGCGCAGTTCGGCGCGGACGTCGACCGGCTGGCGGGCTCCCTGCTCGGCAGCGGAGTCCGCAAGGGCGACCGGGTCGGCATCTGGGCGGTGAACTGTGCCGAGTGGGTGCTCGTCCAGTACGCCACCGCCCGCATCGGCGCGATCATGGTGAACATCAACCCGGCCTACCGCGCCCACGAGTTGGAGTACGTGCTCAAGCAGGCCGGCATCTCCCTGCTCTTCGCCTCCCTCAGGCACAAGACCAGCGACTACCGGGCGATGGTCGAGCAAGTACGGGCCGACTGCCCGGAGTTGCGGGAAGCGGTCTACTTCGGCGACCCGACCTGGGACGCGCTGCTCGCCCGTACGCCCGGGGAGCTGCGCCCGGAGCCGCTCTCCTGCGACGAGCCCGTCAACATCCAGTACACCTCGGGGACGACGGGCTTCCCGAAGGGCGCCACGCTCTCCCACCACAACATCCTCAACAACGGTTACTTCGTGGGCGAGATGATCGCCTACAGCGAGCAGGACCGCATCTGCATCCCGGTCCCCTTCTACCACTGCTTCGGCATGGTCATGGGCAACCTCGCGGCCACCTCGCACGGCGCCTGCATGGTGATCCCGGCACCGTCCTTCGACCCCGCGGCCACCCTCCGGGCGGTCCAGGAGGAGCGCTGCACCTCGCTGTACGGGGTGCCCACGATGTTCATCGCCGAGCTCAACCTCCCCGACTTCGCCGCGTACGACCTCTCCACGCTCCGCACCGGGATCATGGCGGGCTCGCCGTGCCCGGTCGAGGTGATGAAGCGGGTCGTCACCGAGATGAACATGGCGGAGGTGTCGATCTGTTACGGCATGACCGAGACCTCGCCCGTCTCCACCCAGACCCGCCGCGACGACGACCTGGAGCGCCGCACCGGCACCGTCGGCCGGGTCATGCCGCACGTCGAGGTGAAGGTCGTCGACCCGGCGACCGGGCTGACCGTGGAGCGCGGCACGGCGGGGGAGCTGTGCACCCGCGGCTACAGCGTGATGCTCGGCTACTGGGACGAGCCGGACAAGACGGCCGAGGCGATCGACCCCGGCCGCTGGATGCACACCGGGGACCTCGCGGTGATGCGCGACGACGGCTACGTGCAGATCGTCGGCCGCATCAAGGACATGATCATCCGTGGTGGCGAGAACGTGTACCCGCGCGAGATCGAGGAGTTCCTCTACGGGCACCCCAAGATCGCGGACGTCCAGGTCGTCGGCGTCCCCGACGAGCGGTACGGCGAGGAGATCCTGGCCTGCGTGATCGCGCGCGACCCCGCCGACCCGCCCACCCTGGACGAGCTCACCGCCTTCTGCCGGGACCGGCTCGCCCACTACAAGATCCCGCGCAGGGTCGAGATCCTCACCGAGTTCCCGATGACGGTGAGCGGCAAGGTGCGGAAGGTGGAGCTCCGGCAGACGTACGGCTCCTAGAGGACTCGGAAACCTACGGCTCCTGGACCACCTCCCGGCGCATGCAGACCCGCGGCCAGGCCGACAGGCCGTGGGCCGCCTCGGCCCGGCTGATGGCGCGCAGCCCCTCCGTGAGCGCCGGGTCCGAGTCCGTCAGCGGGCGGAAGCCGAGGCGGGTGTAGTACGGGGCGTTCCACGGGACCTCCGCGAAGGTCGTCAGGGTCAGGGCCGCCAGGCCCTGCTCCCCGGCGGCGGCCGCCAGATGCTCGATCAGCGCCCGGCCGACGCCCCGGCGGGCGGCGTCCGGGTGCACCGACACCTGCTCGATGTGGGCGGCACCGTCGACGGTGTCCGAGAGCAGGTACGCGACCGGCCGGTCGGCGGCGTCCACCGCCACCCAGGCCCGGCCGGCCCTGCGGTACGTCTCCAGGACGTCCAGCGGCAGCGGGTCGTCGTCGGCGATCGCCGCCATGCCGAGAGTACGGAACGGCTCGCCCGCCGCCCGTTCGATGTCCTGGAGCAGCGGGAGTTCGGCCGGAGCGGCCGCTCTGATGCGCATACGCCAGTATGGCGCGGGCTCAGCGCGGCGGGCCGCCGTGCGTCGGGGGACGGTTGTGCTCGTCCTCCCGGGGGCGGTCGAGCAGACCGCCCTCGCGCGAGAAACGGGGCAGGAACAGGGCCAGGGCCGGATCCCCGTACAGCGCCACGTACAGCTGGACGAGCCGGCCGTCCGTCACCTCGCGCCGGTGGGCCGGCAGCGGATACCGCTCCCGCAGGACGGCCAGGAGCCGCCGCGCCGCCCTCGTCGTCTCCGGCAGGCGCAGCAGCGCCACCGCCACCAGGACCGGCGGGATCCCGGTCGCCAGGGCCCCGGCGAGGGCCGGACCCTCCGCCCCCGTCACGAACGGTCCCGCCAGCACCGTCAGCGGTACACAGCCGAGGAGGACCCGGGCCGCCCACAGCCGCGGGAGCGGCCGGAGCAGCCCCGCGCCGCGCAGCTCGCCGCGCAGCGCGTCCACCGCCCGCCGCGCCTCGGGGCGCAGCGCGAGCGTCCGCAGCGCGAGGGCCCGGTGCAGCGCCCCGTGCACGCCCAGCTGTACGGGGTCACGGGTGCGGCCCGGTCCGCCATTGGCCCGAATCGTATGTTTGCGGCCCGCCGCGACCGCCCCGCGCTGGTGCAGCGCCACCAGGGCGACGGTGACGGCCGCCCGCCGCCCGCCCCGCAGCAGCGCGAGGGCCTGCGGTGCGGGCACGGCGTCGGCCCCGGGCTCCTCGCTGCGGGTTCCTCCGCTTGTCAACAGCAGGGCGGCCAGCAGCAGTTCACCCCAGGCCGCCCCGATGAACCACCACGTAGCCGTCGGCATGACACCCACCCCCCGAGGGTGTTGTGCCCGGGGGAGCGTGATCGTCACGCGTGAATGGCCGATTTCGGATGCCGAGGAGTTGTGTGGGCGCCCCGAACGGCCTCCGCGGTCAGGCGCCGCCCGCCGCCAGGTCCTCCGCCGCGTCGTTGACCGGCTGCGGGGTGCCCGTCAGGTCGAGCACGAAGAGCGGGAGCCCGACCTCGGCGGCGCGCGAGCGGGCCTCCGGGGTGTAGCCCGCGAGCGAGAAGAACACGCTCACGGTGGCGGCGCTCAGCCCGTTGAGCCACAGGCACTCGACGGCCCGCAGCCCGGTCGGCCGGGTGCTCGGGTCGACCTGGGCGACCAGGCCGGGCGCCCGCAGGTCCACCCCGGACGAGGGGCGCTCCTCGGGCTGGACGACGTCGCGGAAACCGAGCCAGCGCAGATACCCGGCCGCCGCCGCGACCGCGTCCCGCGAGGTCCGGATCGTCACGGGCCGGAAGGCTCCGCGCAGCGGAGCGGGGCGCGGGGCGGTGACGGGGAGCGGGATGTGCGCGGGGTACCGCTCGGCGAAGGTACGCGGCCCCGCGGGACCGGGCTCGTCCGCCTGCCACCCGACCGGACCGGGCTCGTCCGCCTGCCACCCGACCGGACCGGGCTCGTCCGCCTGCCACCCGACCGGACCGGGCTCGTCCGCCCCGGGCCCCGCCGCCGTACCGGCCCCGCCCCATGCGGTGGGACCCGGTCCGAACCAGGGGGACCCGGACTCCACGGGCCGGGCCGGGGCCCCACCGGCGGACGCCGAGGCTCCGGGCCGTGCCGCCCCCGGTGCGGGCGGGAGCGGCGTCGACGCCTCCGGCTCCCGCGCCGGCACGGCGCCCCCGCCGGTACCGGCCAGGCCCCCGGCCGCACCGGACGAGGTGCCGCCCGTGCCGCCCGCCCCGCCTCCCGTGTCCCCCGTGTCCTCCGTATCTCCTGCCGAGACGCCGCGCCCGGTTCCGGACACCCCGCCTGCCGCGCCCCCGGCGACCGCGCCGCTCCCGTCCGCCGCCACCGGCCCCGTACCCGCCGCCTCCGTGCCCTTGGGCTCCACCGCCCGTACCGGTACCCGCAGGACCGTCCCGCACGGGCAGCACAGTTCCGGGTGCGGCCAGTCGTTCTCGCGGTCGCAGGCCTCGCAGCGGACCTTGACCCATTCGTCCGCCCAGTTCCGGTGCGTGATCGGCTCCGCGACCGCGCCCGCCGCCACCGGCGGGGCGACCGGGCTTCCGCATGCGCAGGGGAAGACGGGTGGCGCGTACGCCTGCGTGCGCAGGCACTCCGGACAGCGCACCGGTACCGACTCGCCCACAGCCCAACCCCCTGTCGTTCCGCCCCATCGTCCACCCATCCGACACCCCGGGGGAGGGTGTTCGGCCACTTCCGTGATCCCGGCGGGCGGACTTCTCTTGACGGCTCTCCGGGGCCCGACCTACATTGCTTCCGTATAGCAGAACAGCATTTCCGCATTACGGAAACAGGCGGCAGGGCCTCCCGAGACGGGGCCCCGTCTGGATCCGCCCGGCCGAAGCAGGAGCACTCCCATGCCTCGTATGACCGCCGCCGCAGCGGCCGTTGAGATCCTCAAGCGCGAAGGCGTCACCCAGGCGTTCGGCGTCCCCGGCGCGGCGATCAACCCCTTCTACCGCGAGCTCAAGAACGTCGGCGGCGTCAGCCACACGCTCGCCCGCCACGTCGAGGGCGCGTCCCACATGGCCGAGGGCTACACCCGTGCCAAGGCCGGCAACATCGGCGTCTGCATCGGTACGTCCGGCCCCGCCGGCACCGACATGATCACCGGCCTGTACTCGGCCATCGCGGACTCGATCCCGATCCTCTGCATCACCGGCCAGGCCCCGGTCTCGAAGCTCCACAAGGAGGACTTCCAGGCCGTCGACATCGCCTCGATCGCCAAGCCGGTCACCAAGGCCGCGACGACCGTCCTGGAGGCCGCGCAGGTCCCGGGCGTCTTCCAGCAGGCCTTCCACCTGATGCGCTCCGGCCGTCCCGGCCCGGTCCTCATCGACCTGCCGATCGACGTCCAGCTGACCGAGATCGAGTTCGACCCGGAGACCTACGAGCCGCTGCCGGTCTACAAGCCGTCCGCGACCCGCGCCCAGGCCGAGAAGGCCCTGAGCTTCCTCCTGGAGTCCGAGCGCCCGCTGATCGTCGCCGGCGGCGGCATCATCAACGCCGACGCCTCCGACCTGCTCGTCGAGTTCGCCGAGCTGACCGGCATCCCGGTCATCTCCACCCTCATGGGCTGGGGCACCATCCCGGACGACCACGAGCTCGCCGCCGGCATGGTCGGCGTCCAGACCGCGCACCGCTACGGCAACGCGACCTTCCTGGAGTCGGACTTCGTCCTCGGCATCGGCAACCGCTGGGCCAACCGCCACACGGGCTACAACCTGGAGGCGTACACCAAGGGCCGGAAGTTCGTCCACGTCGACATCGAGCCCACCCAGCTCGGCAAGATCTTCGCCCCCGACTACGGCATCGCCTCCGACGCCAAGGTCGCCCTGGAGCTCTTCATCGAGATCGCCAAGGAGTGGAAGGCCGCAGGCAAGCTGCCGGACTTCTCCGCCTGGGCCGCCTCCGCGCAGGAGCGCAAGGCCACCCTCCAGCGCCGCACGCACTTCGACAACATCCCCATGAAGCCGCAGCGCGTCTACGAGGAGATGAACAAGGCCTTCGGCCCGGAGACCCGCTACGTCACCACCATCGGTCTCTCGCAGATCGCGGCCGCGCAGTTCCTGCACGTCTACAAGCCGCGCCACTGGATCAACTGCGGCCAGGCCGGCCCGCTCGGCTGGACCATCCCGGCCGCCATCGGCGCCGCGACCGCGCAGCCGGACGTCCCCGTCGTCGCGCTCTCCGGCGACTACGACTTCCAGTTCATGATCGAGGAGCTGGCGGTCGCCGCCCAGCACAAGGTCCCCTACGTCCACGTCCTCGTGAACAACGCCTACCTCGGTCTGATCCGTCAGGCGCAGGGCGGCCTCGGCATCAACTTCGAGGTCAACCTCGAGTTCGAGAACATCAACACCCCGGAGATCGGCGTCTACGGCGTCGACCACGTCAAGGTCGCCGAGGGCCTGGGTGTCAAGGCGATCCGCGTCGAGGACCCGGACAAGCTGGGCGAGGCCCTGGAGGAGGCCAAGAAGCTGGCCGTCGAGCACCAGGTCCCGGTCGTCGTCGAGGCGATCCTGGAGCGCATCACCAACATCGCCATGAGCAAGACCGTCGACATGAGCGACGTCACCGAGTTCGAGGAGCTGGCCACCGAGCCCGGCCACGCCCCGACCGCGATCAAGGCCCTCCAGGTCTGATCGTCCCCCTCGTCAGAGGGACCGGCCCCCGCCCCGAGGAGCACCGGGGCGGGGGTCTCCCCGTTGTGCCGCCACGAGCACCGCGCCCGCCTCCGTCCACTCGTACAGCACCGAGCGGCCCGCCCGCCCGCGCCGTACGAGCCCGGCGTCGAGCAGCACCTTCAGATGCCGGCCGACCGAGCCCAGCCCCTGCCCCGTCAGAGCCACCAACTGGCTGGTGGAAAGCGGCGATCCGAGCCGTACGAGCACCCCGGCCCGGGCCGTCCCGAGCAGGGCCCCCAGGGCCTGCGGCACCGCGGGACCGGCCGCGTCCGCCAGAACTCCCGCGCAGGGATAGACGATCGCGTACCGCTCCGTCTCCTCCCAGGACACCCACCCGGTGGCCGGCGTCACCGGAACGAGCAGCAGACGTCCCCGGTCGACCGAACGCGGCGGATAGTCACGGGTGTTGACCTGGAGCCGCCCGTCGCCGAGCCAGCGCATCTTCCCCGGGCACAGCTCGTCGAGCGCCGCCGCCCAGCCGCCCCGGCTCAGCAGCGCCGTCCGCGCCATCACGTCGGCCTCCAGGACGCGCCGCCGCCGCGCCCACTCGGGCAGCACCGTCTCCCGCCACACCCAGCCGAGCACGTCCGCGAGCCGCTCCGGCAGATCCCGCGCCGAGCGCAGCGGCTCCGGCACCGGCCCGCCGACCGACACCGCCAACTGGTCGACGGCATCGGCGGGTTCGGTCGCGCGCACCGCCTCGACCTCCTCCTCGAAGCTCCGCTCGCGGTCGCCCCGCGGGGTCGGGGTGAGGAAGTCCGCGTTCCAGGTCGGCGAGAACGACGCCCGTACGAGCAGCGCGTCGACCGGCTCGGCCGCGAGCCGCTCCCGGTACGCGGGCAGGTGCCGGTCGAGCCAGGCCCGTTCGCCCGGGTGCGTCGCCACCGCCAGGTGCAGGGTCTTGAGCGAGGCGACCGTCTCGGCGAGCGGGGACAGCACGAACGAGCTCCCCGCCAGGGTGTCCGTGCCGATCTGCCACCAGCCCATGTTTCGCCTCCCCGCGAAACACTACCGGTGGTCCGCCGCGCCCTCCGAGACTCCTCGCATGCCCCGCTACCGCGCGCTCTTCCGCACCCCCGAGTTCAAACCGCTCTTCCTCACCGGCGCCGCCCACACCGCCGCCCAGACCGTCGCAGGGCTCGGACTCGCCACGCTCGTCTTCCGCGCCACCGGGTCCCCGTTCCTGTCCGCCCTGGCCCTCTTCGGCCCCTCGCTCGCCCAGCTCGTCGGCGCGACCACCCTGCTCTCCGCCGCCGACCGGCTGCCGCCGCGCGCCGCGCTCTCCGGCATCGCCCTCTTCTTCGCCGTCGGCACCGCCGCCCTCGCGATCCCCGCGCTGCCCACCTGGGCGGTCTTCGCGATCCTGCTCGCCGAGGGGCTCGCGGCCTCGCTGGGCGGCGGGGCGCGCTACGGGCTCCTCAACGAGATCCTCCCGCGCGAGGAGTACCTCCTGGGCCGCTCCGTGATGAACATGGCCACCGGCGCCTTCCAGATCGGCGGCTTCGCCACCGGCGGGATCCTCGTCGCCCTGCTCTCGCCCCGCGGCACGGTCCTCGCCGGCGCGGGTCTCTACCTCGCCGCCGCCCTGGCCGCCCGCCTCGGCCTCGGGGCGCGCCCGCCCCGCGCGGCCGGGCGGCCCTCGGTCGCCGAGACCTGGCGCACCAACGGGCGCCTCTGGGCCGTCCCGGCCCGCCGCCGGGCCTACCTGGCGCTCTGGGTGCCGAACGGTCTGGTCGTCGGCTGCGAGTCGCTCTTCGTGCCGTACGCCCCCGAGCGCGCCGGGCTGCTCTTCGCGTGCGGCGCGCTCGGGATGCTGGCCGGGGACACCGCGATCGGCCGCTTCGTACCGGCGCGGCTGCGCGAGCGGATCCGCTTCCCGCTCCAGGCGCTGCTCGCGGCCCCGTTCCTGCTGTTCGCCCTCGACCCGGGGCTGCCGCTCGCGCTCGTGCTCGTGACGGTGTCGGCGGTCGGGTACGGGGCGAGCCTGCTCCACCAGGAGCAGCTGATGACCCTGGTGCCGGAGGAGCTGAGCGGTCACGCCCTCGGGCTGCACACCTCGGGGATGCTCGCCCTGCAGGGGCTGAGCGCGGCCCTGGCCGGCACCCTCGCCCAGTACACGTCACCGCGCACGGGAATGGTGCTGCTCGCCGTCGCCTCGCTCACCGTGACGTTCCTGCTGGCCCGGGCAACGAAGAAGAGCGCGGAACCAGGGACCGTAAACCTGGTTCCGCGCTCTCCCGTCTTGTGACCGCCCGACGGCACGAGGCTGACGCGACAGGACGTTCGCGCCGCCGGGCGGAGTCTTGGGATGTGCGAAGTATCGGGGACCCCTCGGAAGGGGGCGTTGGGACCGCGGCGGTTCCGACGGGCGCCGTGGCGGTTCCCCTTCTTTCAGGTCAAGAAGGGGGCCCGGCGTCCTTACCACCGCACTGGCTCGGAGCCGCCGCGGTCCTCACGCTTGTCCGGTTCACCGACCACCCCTCATCCGGGCCGGCGATCCGGACCACGTACGACACTGACCTCCCGTCAGGTGCCGTACGCAGTCTGGGTGTTGCTGTGCGGTCAGTCCTCGCGCAGGGCCTCGACGGCCTCGCGGACGCGCTTGCCGTACTCCGGGTCGGCGGCGGCGAAGTGCGCGAGGTTCTTCTCGATGACGTCCTCGCGGGACACCTGGGACAGGCCGCCGGCGATGTTGGCGACGAGGCGCTTCTTCTCGTCCTCGGACATCAGGCGGTAGAGCTCACCGGCCTGGAAGAAGTCGTCGTCCTTGGTGTGGGCGGGCGCCTCGTGGGTGCCGGTCCAGCCGTGGATGGCGAGCGGCGCGGAGAGCGCGGCGTCGGTCTGGGCCGGGCCCTGGTACGAGTTGGGCTCGTAGTTCTTGTCGTAGCGCGAGCCGTTGCGGGTCGCCATGGCGCCGTCGCGGCCGTAGTTCTCGGCCACGGTCGCCTTGGGGGCGTTCACCGGGAGCTGGGTGTGGTTGACACCGAGGCGGTAGCGGTGGGCGTCCGCGTAGGCGAAGAGACGGCCCTGGAGCATCTTGTCCGGCGAGGGACCGATGCCCGGCACGAAGTTGTTCGGGGAGAACGCGGCCTGCTCGACCTCGGCGAAGACGTTGTCCGGGTTGCGGTCGAGGACCAGGCGGCCCACGCGCTGCAGCGGGTAGTCGCTGTGCGGCCACACCTTGGTGAGGTCGAAGGGGTTGAAGCGGTAGTCCGCGGCCTCGGCGGCCGGCATGATCTGGACGTACAGGGTCCAGCTCGGGTTCACACCGCGCTCGATGGCCTGGAGCAGGTCGGTCTGGTGCGAGTTGGCGTCCTTGCCGACGAGCTCGGCGGCCTGCTCGGCGGAGAGCGAGCGGATGCCCTGGTTCGTCTTGAAGTGGTACTTGACGAAGAAGGCCTCGCCCGCCTCGTTGGTCCACTGGTAGGTGTGCGAGCCGTAGCCGTTCATGTGACGGTACGAGGCCGGGATGCCGCGGTCGCCCATGAGCCAGGTGATCTGGTGGGTGGCCTCGGGGGCGTGCGCCCAGAAGTCCCAGACGTTGTCCGGCTCCTGCTTGCCCGTGAAGGGGTCGCGCTTCTGCGAGTGGATGAAGTCGGGGAACTTGATCGGGTCCTTGATGAAGAACACCGGGGTGTTGTTGCCGACGAGGTCGTAGTTGCCCTCTTCGGTGTAGAACTTCAGGGCGAAACCGCGGGGGTCGCGCACCGCGTCCGCGCCGCCGAGCGAGTCGGCCACGGTGGAGAAGCGGATGAAGGTCTCGGTCTTCTTGCCGACCTCGCCGAGGAAGTTCGCCTTGGTGTACGCGGTGACGTCGTCGGTCACCTCGAAGTAGCCGTACGCGCCGGAACCGCGGGCGTGCACCACGCGCTCCGGGATCCGCTCACGGTTGAAGCGCGCGAGCTTCTCCAGCAGGTGCTGGTCCTGGAGGAGGAGAGGGCCACCGACGCCGGCGGTGGCGGAGTTCTGGTTGTCGGCGACGGGGGCGCCGGACTCGGTCGTAAGCACGCGCTTCGACATGGTGACCTTCCGTACGGGAGCTCTGCTGACGGTCCGAGGAGCGTAAATTCGGCTCGAACAGCACGTCAACAGTTTGTTGAAAATGAAGTGTGGTGTTCCGGTCGGCGGCGACGCCTGGGCGCGACAGGACAGGTTGTCAGCGCCGCCACCGACCGGAAATCAGGGGCCCCGGTGAAGGGGCGCTGGGTCAGACCTGCTGGCCGGAGAGGCGCTCGACGGCGCGCAGCAGGGCCGAGTGGTCCAGGCCGCCGTCACCCTGGGCGCGCAGCGAGGCGACCAGCTGGGCGACGACCGCGCCGACCGGGAGGGCCGCACCGACGTTGCGGGCGGCGTCGGTGACGATGCCCATGTCCTTGTGGTGCAGGTCGATCCGGAAGCCGGGCTTGAAGTCCCGGTTCAGGAAGTTGTCCTTCTTGCGGGTCAGCACGGTCGAGCCGGCCAGACCGCCGTTGAGGACGTCGAGGGCGGCGTTGAGGTCCACGCCCGACTTCTCCAGGAAGACGACGGCCTCGGCGCAGGCCTGGATGTTGACCGCGACGATCAGCTGGTTGGCGGCCTTCACCGTCTGGCCGGAGCCGTGCGGGCCACAGAGGACGATCGTCTTGCCGAGGGCCTCGAGGATCGGGAGGGCCTCGTCGAAGTCGGCCTGCTCGCCACCGACCATGATCGAGAGCACGGCCTCGATGGCGCCGGCCTCGCCGCCGGAGACCGGGGCGTCGATGACGCGGATGCCCTTCTCCTTGGCGTTCTTCGCGAGGTCGACCGAGGTCTGCGGGGTGATCGAGGACATGTCCACGATCAGCGCGCCCTGCTTGGCGTTCTCCAGGATGCCCTCGGGGCCGTAGGAGATGGCCTCGACCTGCGGGGAGGCGGGCACCATCGTGATGATGACGTCGGCGTCCTTGACGGCCTCGGCGATCGAGCCGGCGGCGGTGCCGCCGGCCTTGGCCAGGCGGTCCAGCTTGTCCTGCTCCAGGGTGAAGCCGGTGACCGAGTAGCCGGCCTTCAGGAGGTTCTCGGACATGGGGGAGCCCATGATGCCGAGGCCGATCCAAGCGATCTTGGGGAGGTTGCTCATGAGGGTGCCTCTCAAAACAAGGTGGTACGGGGAGGGAGCCTGCGTCAGCTGGCGGGGCGGGCCTCGGCGGGCAGCCATTCGAAGGACGCGGCGGCATCGGCGGCCTTGTACTCCAGGCCGACCCAGCCGTCGTAACCGGCCTTCCTCAGCTCGTCGAGGAGCTGCTCGAGGGGCAGCTCGCCCGTGCCCGGGGCGCCACGGCCCGGCTTGTCGGCGATCTGCACGTGGCCGGTCTTGTCGGCGTACTGTGCGATGACCGCGCTGACGTCCTCGCCGTTCATGGCCAGGTGGTAGATGTCGAGCAGGAACTTCGCGTTCCCGAGGCCCGTGGCGGCGTTGACCTTGTCGACGATCTCGATCGCGGAGGGGGCGCTCACCAGCGGGTAGAGCGGCGACTCCGGCTTGTTGAGGGTCTCGACGAGGAGGATCGCGCCGATCCGGTCGGCCGCGCGGGCGGCCAGGACCAGGTTCTCCAGGGCGAGGGTGTCCTGGATCTGCGGGTCCACGCCCTCGACGCGGTTGCCGTAGAGCGCGTTGAGCGCCTTGCAGCCGACCGAGGCGGCGAAGTCGGCGGCGACCTCGATGTTGGCGCGGAAGCGGTCCGACTCCTCCCCGGGCACGGAGAGGGCTCCGCGGTCCGGGCCGGGGAGCTGCCCGGCGTAGAAGTTCAGGCCCACCAGCTGGGTGCCGGCGTCCTCAAGAGCCTTCTTGAGGGCGTCGAGCTCGCTCTGCTCGGGGGTGGCGGTGTCGATCCAGGGCCACCACAGCTCGACCGCGGTGAAGCCCGCCGCGGCGGCGGCCGCGGGGCGCTCCAGGAGCGGGAGTTCCGTGAAGAGGATCGACAGGTTCACATCGAAGCGCTGGTCCGTGTATCCCATGAGGGGCGGCGCTCCTTCCGTATTGCGGAAGTAAGTTTCTGTCTGACGGAATGTTGCAAGGCGGGTGACGCACTTGTCAAGAGGTCCCCGCAGGTCCGGGGCTCCCGCGGGGCGGGGCGGGGCCGTAGCGTGGGGCCATGGAGCGTTTGAGAGTGGAGTTCACCACCGAGCCGTTCGACCTCGACGAGGCGCCGGCGCACGCGGTCGTGGCTCGTGAGGTCATCCAGTCGGCCGAGCTGGACGCGGTCGACGTCGGCCCCTTCGGGAACACGGCGGAGGGCGCCGCCGACGCGGTGCTCACCGCCGTCGACTCCCTGCTGCGCAAGTCGCTCGCGGCCGGCGCCACGCGCGTCTCGCTCCAGGTCAACGTGATCGGGGAGGGCGAGAAGTGAGCGAGCACCCCCTGGTCGCGGCGGTGAAGCCCCTGGTGGACGCCATGGGCGCCGAGCTCCTGGTCCCCGCGCAGGCAGAGGTCGACGACGTCGTCCTGTCCTGGGAGGGTGAGGACGTGCTCGCCGTGCGTCTGCCGCAGCTCTCGGACTCCCTGGACCACATCCTCGCGGCGATGGAGCGGCGGCACGGGATGCCGCTGGCCGAACTGGACCGCAAGGCGAAGCAGGAGGTCGTCCGGATCCTGGAGGCACGCGGTGCCTTCTCCGTACGCCATGGAGTGGAGACGGTGGCCGGGGCGCTCGGCGTCAGCCGCTTCACCGTGTACAACTACCTGAACAGGGAGACCGCCCTGAACAGGGAAAAGGCCACCAAGAGCGAGTAGTTGATCATGTTCGGGTCATAAGCCGTCGTCCAGATGTCGGGACGACGGCTTTTGTATGGCCGAGTTTTCAACAAAGTGTTGACGTTGTGTTGCGGAGGGCGTTAGCTATCCGCAGCCCGTCCGACGCACAGCGAAAAACAGCCACGGAGGCTTCCCGTGACTTCAGGTACGACACCGGGCCTCGCCCGGTTCAACACCTCCTCGGACAGCGAGGCCGTCGCCGCGCTCCACGAGGTGTGTTCCAGTTCGGCGTGGGGGAGCAAGGTCCTCGCCCAGCGCCCGTACTCCACCGCCGAAGCCCTCTTCCTCGCCAGCGACGCCGCCATGGCCGAGCTGACCACCGAGGACCTGGCCGAGGCGATGGCGGGGCACCCGCCGATCGGTCGTCCGAAGGCAGGGGACCCGACCTCCTCCCGCGAACAGAGCGGGATGGCCGGCGCCTCCGCGGAGCTCAAGGCCGAGATGCTCGAACTCAACCTGGCCTACCAGGACAAGTTCGGTCATGTCTTCCTCATCTGCGCCACCGGCAGGACCGGCGAGCAGATGCGCGACGCGGTCCGGGAGCGGATCGGCAACACGCCCGAGGTGGAGCGGGAGACCGTCCGCACCGAACTGGGCAAGATCAACCGCATCCGGCTGACCCGTCTCGTCGAGACCGAGACCTCCGAGGAAGAGAGCTCCGCATGAGCACCGACACCACCGCCTCGGTGTCCACCCACATCCTGGACACCAGCATCGGCCGCCCGGCCGAGGGCGTGGCCATCACGCTCGCGGCCCGCAGCGGCTCCGACGCGGAGTGGGTCACGCTCGGCGGCTCCGCCACCGACGCGGACGGGCGCTGCAAGGACCTGCCGGCGCTGCCGGAAGAAACCACCCACGTACGTCTCGACTTCGAGACCGAGACGTACTTCGCCAAGAAGCAAGCCGAGGCGCAGCAGGACGCCCCCCGCGTAAGGGACAGCGGTGCGTTCTTCCCGGAGGTGGCGATCACGTTCGCCGTCAAGCCGGGCGAGCACTACCACGTACCGCTGCTGCTCAACCCGTTCGGCTACTCCGTTTACCGAGGGAGCTAGCAGACATGCCCACGATTCTCGGCCAGAACCAGTACGGCAAAGCAGAGAACCGCGTCGTCAAGATCACGCGGGACGGCGCCACCCACCACATCAAGGACCTGAACGTCTCCGTCGCCCTCTCCGGCGACCTCGACGACGTCCACCTCACCGGCTCGAACGCCCACTGCCTCCCCACCGACACGACGAAGAACACCGTCTTCGCGTTCGCCAAGGAGTACGGCATCGAGTCCGCCGAGCAGTTCGGCATCCACCTCGCCCGCCACTTCGTGACGAGCCAGGAGCCGATCAAGCGGGCGCGGATCCGGATCGAGGAGTACGCCTGGGAGCGCATCGCCTCCTCCGACGCCAACTCCAAGTTCATCGGCTCCGACGAGGTCAACCACTCCTTCGCCCGCAAGGGCCAGGAGACCCGCGTCACCCAGATCACCTACGACGGCGAGAAGTGGGAGGTCATCTCCGGCCTCAAGGACCTCGTCGTCATGAACTCCACCAACTCGGAGTTCTGGGGCTACATCAAGGACCAGTACACGACGCTCCAGGAGGCGTACGACCGCATCCTGGCCACCCAGGTGTCCGGTCGCTGGCGGTTCAACTGGACCGACGACGACCAGCGCATGCCCAACTGGGAGCGGTCCTACGAGCAGACCAGGAAGCACATGCTCGAGGCCTTCTCGGAGACGTACTCGTACTCCCTGCAGCAGACGCTGTACCAGATGGCCACGCGCATCATCAACCACCGCTCGGAGATCGACGAAGTCCGCTTCTCGCTCCCGAACAAGCACCACTTCCTGGTGGACCTCGAGCCCTTCGGCCTGAAGAACGACAACGAGGTCTACTACGCCGCCGACCGCATGTACGGCCTCATCGAGGCCACCGTCCTCCGCGACGGAGCCACGGCGCAGATCCCGGTCGACATGACCAACCTCTAAGCGGCATCCGCGTCGCCGGACCCGCCCGCCCGCAGTCGGGCGGGGCCGGCGCACCGGACCGGAGGGAACAACAATGGCTCAGCCTGCACAGGGGCCGGCAAACGCCGAAGGCCCGTGTTCCACCCCTCCGTCCACCCTTGCCTCGGCAACGGCCGAGTGCCACCCGGTGGACGAGAAGCTTCCCGCCTCGCGGCTCGTCCCCGCGGCACTCCAGCACATCGCGGCCATGTACGCCGGCGTCGTCACCCCTCCGCTCATCATCGGTCAGGCCGTCGGCCTGGACGCCGCAGGAATGACCCGGCTCATCGCCGCAAGCCTGCTCATCGCGGGCTGCGCGACCATCCTGCAGACCCTCGGCCTCGGACGCTTCGCCGGCAACCGGCTCCCGTTCGTCAACGCCGCCTCGTCCGCAGGCATCGCCCCGATGCTCGCCATCGCCGAGACCAGCGCCCCCGGACACCAACTCCCCGCCATCTACGGCGCGGTGATGGTCGCCGGAGTCTTCTGCCTCGCCGTCGGCCCCTTCTTCGGCAGGCTCCTGCGCTTCTTCCCGCCGCTGGTCACCGGCGTCGTGATCACGCTCATCGGGGTCACCCTGATGCCCGTGCCCGTCGGCTGGGCCCAGGGCGGCGACAGGACCGCCGCCGACTTCGGGGCCATGAAGTACCTGGCACTCGCCGCCTTCACCCTCGTCGTCATCCTGCTCTTCCAGCGCTTCGGCAAGGGCTTCGTCAAGCAGATCGCCCTGCTGCTCGGCCTGCTCATCGGCACCCTCGCCGCGATCCCCTTCGGGATGGCCGACTTCAGCGCCCTGCGCGAGGCACCGGTCGCGGCCCTGCCCGCCCCCTTCGCCTTCGGCGCCCCCGAGTTCCAGCCCGCCGCGATCCTCTCCCTGTGCATCGTGATGCTGGTCCTCATGACCGAGTCCAGCGCCGGCATGCTCGCCCTCGGCGAGATCTGCGAGCGCCGCAGCGACGGGAAGACCATCACCCGCGGACTGCGCACCGACGGCATCGCCACCCTGCTCGGCCCCGTCTTCGGCGGCTTCCCGACCTCCGCCTTCGCGCAGAACGTCGGCGTCGTCTCGCTGACCCGGGTCCGGTCCCGGTACGTGGTCGCCGTCGCCGGCGGCGCCCTGCTCGTCCTCGGCGCCTTCCCCGTCCTCGGCGCGGTCGTGTCCATGGTCCCGATGCCCGTCCTCGGCGGCGCCGGCATCGTCCTCTTCGGCTCCATCGCGGTCAGCGGCATCCGTACCCTCTCCGAGGCCGGACTCGACGACAGCTCCAACATCATCCTGGTGGCCGTCGCGCTCGGAGCGGGCATCATCCCGCTCGCCGCACCCACCTTCTACGCCGGCTTCCCCGCCTGGGCGCAGACCGTGCTCGGCTCCGGCATCAGCGCGGGCGCGCTCGTCGCCGTCCTGCTGAACCTGTTCTTCCACCATCTCGGCACCCGGAGCCGTCACGCGGCTCCGGCACTCAAATCCTCCTAGGGTCCTGCCGTGCCCGAACCATCCCCGAGGAATGAAGGAAGCACCGCCATGGCAGCACCTTCGGCAGCCCAGCGCATCGTCATCGAGAACGCGGCGATCGCGACCGTCGACGCGAACGACACCGAGTACGCCTCCGGGTACCTCGTCGTCGCCGACAACAAGATCGAGTCCATCGGCGCCGGCAAGGCGCCCGAGGGCCTGGAGAACGTGGTCCGCCGGATCGACGCCACCGGTCATCTGGTGACGCCCGGTCTGGTCAACACCCACCACCACTTCTACCAGTGGATCACCCGAGGTCTGGCCACCGACCACAACCTCTTCAACTGGCTGGTCGCGCTCTACCCGACGTGGTCGCGGATCGACGAGTCGATGGTCCGCGTCGCCGCCCAGGGCTCCCTGGCGATGATGGCCCGCGGCGGTGTCACCACGGCCATGGACCACCACTACGTGTACCCGCAGGGCTCCGGCGACCTCTCCGGCGCCATCATCGGCGCGGCCGCCGACATGGGCGTCCGCTTCACCCTGGCCCGCGGCTCCATGGACCGCAGCGAGAAGGACGGCGGCCTGCCGCCGGACTTCGCCGTCGAGACCACCGAGGGCGCGCTCGCCGCGACCGAGGAGACGGTGCGGAAGTACCACGACGCCTCCTTCGACGCGATGACCCAGGTCGCCGTCGCCCCCTGTTCGCCCTTCTCCATCTCCACCGAGCTGCTCCGCGAGGGCGCCGCGCTCGGCCGCCGGCTCGGCGTGCGCATGCACACCCACGGCTCGGAGACCGTGGAGGAGGAGAAGTTCTGCCACGAGCTCTTCGGCATGGGCCCGACGGACTACTTCGAGTCCACCGGCTTCCTCGGCGAGGACGTGTGGATGGCGCACTGCGTCCACATGAACGACTCCGACATCGAGGCCTTCGCCCGCACCAAGACCGGTGTCGCGCACTGCCCGTCCTCCAACGCGCGCCTCGCCGCCGGCATCGCCCGCGTACCGGACATGCTCAAGGCGGGCGTCCCCGTCGGCCTCGGCGTCGACGGCACCGCCTCCAACGAGTCCGGCGAGCTCCACACCGAGCTGCGCAACGCGCTCCTCATCAACCGCCTCGGCGCCCACCGCGAGGCCGCGCTCAACGCCCGCCAGGCCCTGCGCCTCGGCACCTACGGCGGCGCCCAGGTCCTCGGCCGCGCCGACAACATCGGCTCGCTCGAGGCCGGCAAGCTCGCCGACTTCGTCCTCTGGAAGATCGACGGCCTCGGCCACTCCTCGATCGCCGACCCGGTCACCGCCATCGTCTTCGGCGCGGCGGCCCCGGTCACCGCCTCCTTCGTCAACGGCAAGCAGATCGTCGAGAACAACCGACTCCTGTTCGCCGACGAGGAGCAGATCGCGCGTGACGCGCGCGCGGAGGCGCAGCGCCTGGCCCGGATCACGGCCCAGAGCTGACCCTCCCCACGGAGTCCGACCGAGGGGGACGGCCCTCGGTCGGTCGCCGCGGACCCGAGCGGGGCCCGCGGCAGCCCGACCGGGTGGTGCCGTACGCAGAAGACGTACGGCACCACCCGGGACGGTGAAGCGTGTCCGCACCCCCACACCGGGCACCCGTCCCCGCCGCGCTCCCCCTCCGCGGCACCCCGCACCACCCCGCCCCACCCGCACCACCCGCCCTACCTCGCAACGAGCCGCACCTCCTGCACTTCGCACCGCATCGCACCACCTCCCTGAACCCCTCGTCGCCGCCGACGTGTAACCGACCGGAGGAACCGCCGTGGCCGCCAAGCCCCAGGTTCGCAATGCACCAGACGCAGGCTCCGCCCCCGAAGACCGTGAGAAGCATCCGGTCGACGAGACGCTGCCCCCACTCAAGATGCTCACCAGCGGCCTGCAGCACGTGGCCGCCATGTACGCGGGTGTCGTCGCCCCGCCCCTGATCGTCGGAGCGGCCGTCGGCCTCTCCGGCACCGAGCTCACCTTCCTCACCGGCGCGAGCCTCTTCACCGCAGGTCTCGCCACCTTCCTCCAGACGCTCGGCATCTGGAAGATCGGCGCCAAGCTGCCGTTCGTCAACGGCGTCACCTTCGCCGGCGTCGCGCCGATGCTGGCGATCGTCGACACCACCGAGAACAAGGCCGACGCGCTCCCCGTGATCTTCGGCGCGATCATCGTCGCCGGACTCCTCGGCTTCGCCGCCGCCCCGTTCTTCTCCCGCCTCGTGCGGTTCTTCCCGCCGGTCGTCACCGGCTCCGTGATCACCCTCATCGGCGTCTCCCTCCTCCCGGTCGCGTTCGGTTGGGCCCAGGGGCCCAACCCCAAGGCCGAGGACTACGGTTCGACCACGTACCTCTCGCTCGCCGGCATCACCCTCGTCGTGGTCCTGCTGCTCCGGCGCTTCACCCGCGGCTTCCTCAAGCAGGTCGCCGTCCTGGTCGGTCTCGTCCTCGGCACGCTCATCGCCATACCCTTCGGCGTCACCGACTTCAGCCCGGTGAAGGAGGCCGACATCGTCGGCTTCCCGACCCCGTTCCACTTCGGCGCCCCGCAGTTCGCCCTCGCCGCGATCATCTCCATGTGCGTCGTCATGCTGGTCTCCATGACCGAGTCGACCGCCGACATGCTGGCGCTCGGCGAGATCGTCGAGCGCCCCGCCGACGAGAAGACCATCGCGGCCGGACTGCGCGCCGACACCCTCGGCTCCGCGCTCAGCCCCCTCTTCAACGGCTTCATGTGCAGCGCCTTCGCGCAGAACATCGGCCTCGTCGCCATGACCCGGATCCGCAGCCGCTTCGTCGTCGCCTGCGGCGGTGGCTTCCTGGTCCTGATGGGCCTCTCGCCGGTCGCCGCCTCGCTCATCTCGGTCGTGCCCCGGCCGGTCCTCGGCGGCGCCGGTGTGGTCCTCTTCGGCTCGGTCGCCGCCAGCGGCATCCAGACCCTGGTCAAGGCCGGCCTGGAGAAGGACAACAACGTGCTGATCGTGGCCGTCTCCCTGGCGGTCGGCATCATCCCGATCACGAAGCCGGACTTCTACCACGCCTTCCCGGAGACCGCCCAGATCATCCTGGACTCGGGCATCTCCACGGGCTGCGTCGCCGCCGTCCTGCTCAACGTGGTCTTCAACCACCTGGGCCGGGGCCGCGACGCCGACGAGGTCACCGCGCCCATGGAGCCCGGCGAGGAGATCTCCGGAACCGCCTCGGCGAAGGCGGCGCACGCCCACTGAACCCGCTCCTGATCCCCCCGCCCGCCCCGGCCCCCGCGCACGCCGCGGGGCCCGGGGCAGTGGTGTCGGCCGACCCCACAGGTCCGGTGGGCACGGCCGGGAACGACCACGTCGTGCCTGGGGTAGAGGTGTCGGTCGCCCCCACAGGTCCGGTGGGCACGGCCGGGAACGACCATGTCGTGCCTGGGGTAGGGGTGTCGGTCGCCCCCACAGGTCCGGTGGGC
>NZ_JBEOVH010000023.1:0-85567 GCF_040295385.1 Streptomyces sp. NPDC002825 | reverse complement strand
GGGTGTCGGTCGCCCCCACAGGTCCGGTGGGCACGGCCGGGAACGACCATGTCGTGCCTGGGGTAGGGGTGTCGGTCGCCCCCACAGGTCCGGTGGGCACGGCCGGGAACGACCACGTCGTGCCTGGGGTAGAGGTGCCGGTCGACCCCACAGGTCCGGCGGGGACGGCCCGGAACAGCCGCGTCGCGACCCGGGCCGTGGTGTTGATCAACCCCAACACCTCCGCCGCCACGACCGCGATGATGACCGCCATCGCCCGCCGCACCCTCGGGCCCGCCCTGCCCGTCCGTGGCGTGACCGTCGCCCGCGGCCCCGGCATGCTCACCGACCCGGAAGCGCTGCGGGCAGCCGCCCCCGAGGTCCTCGCCGCCGGCCTGCGCGCCATGGCCGAAGGCGACTGCGCCGCCCTCCTCGTCGCCGCCTTCGGCGACCCCGGCCTCACCGAGCTGCGCGCGGCGACGGAGGGGGCCGGGATCCCGGTGGTCGGACTGGGCGAGTCGTCGCTCCTGGAAGCGGCCGCCGACGGAACCCCCTTCGGCATCGCCACCACCACCCCGCTCCTCGCCGACGCCCTCCACGCCCGCGTGACCGCCCTCGGCCTCGCCGACCGGTACACCGGCCTCCGGCTCACCGCCCGCACCCCCGAACGGCTCTCCGCCGACCCGGCGCTCCTCCTCGACCGGCTCGAACGTGCCGTCCGCGCCTGCGCCGAACGGGACGGCGCCCGCGCGGTCGTCATCGGCGGCGGCCCGCTCGGCGAGGCGGCCGAGGAGCTCCGCACCCGCTGCGCGGTGAGGATCGTCGCCCCGATCCCGGCGGCCTGCCGGGCGATCGCCCACCTGCTGACGGCCTGACAGCAGCCGACGGCACTCACCCCTCCACCGCGATCCGCCGGCGGCACTCCTGGGCCAGCGACGGGTAGGCGGCGGCGATCGCCTCGTACAACCGCCGCCTCAGCAGCCGCTCGGCCTCGCCCCGACCGGTCTCCCCGTACAGCCCGTCGAGCAGGGACTCGTACCGCGAGAGGGCGTGCCGCAGATAGCTCACCTGCCACCGCACCAGCGCACCGGAGGGCACCCCGACCCGGACCGCGGCGCGGTCAGGCCCGGGACTCCGGGCCCCCAGCAGATGACGGTGCCGCACCGCCCGCCGCTCCAGCTCCGGCCCGGGCAGCCGGGGCACCTCGATCGGCTCCGCGCGGATCGCGGTCAGGACGGCGGCCCGCCGCCGCTCGGCGTGGACCCCGGCGGCCGAGGCCCGGGCCCGGCAGAGCGCGGCCGTCTCGGTGAACTCGGGCGTCCGCTCCACCGTCTCCACCCGGGCCAGGAGATAGAGCCGCACGGGCGCGAGCGACCAGCGGCGCGGATCGCGTCCCTGTACATCGGGCGTCCCGAGCAGATCCCGCACCATCGCGTCGGTCCAGCCGCGCCGGCGCACCCCGGCGAGCGTCACATAGGTCGTACGGTCCGTCATGATTCCCCCTCGGTCGACTACGGAGCGTGACGATTCCAGTGAAGCGCACCCCACTGACAACGCCCCCTTGCCGAGCCCGCGCCGACTGTGCGATATAGGTCTGGACCTTTTCGACGGACGGAGGCCGGCCCGTGCAACGCCCGCTCGCCGCAAGCCTGTTGACCACTCTGACGCTCGCCCTCGCCGCCTGTTCCGGCGCCGCCGCCGCGCCGGAGGACACCCGGCCGCCCACCGCCCCCACCGGGGTCACCGCCACGGCCGGTAGCGCGAGCACCGTCCACGTCATGTGGAGCGCGGCCACCGACGACCGTGCCGTCACGGGCTACTCCGTCTACCGCGAGGGCCGCAAGGTCAAGGACCTCCCCGCCACCACCCTGATGACCGACGTCGTCGGCCTCGCCCCCGCGACCCGCCACCGCTTCACCGTCCGGGCCCACGACGCCGCAGGGAACGTCTCGCCCCCCAGCGCCACGGTCACCGCCACCACCCTCCCGGCCGCAGCCGAGGACCGCACGCCGCCCACCGCCCCGACCGCCCTGCGCGTCACCGCCGACGGGAGCCGCGCCGCGACCCTCCGCTGGACGCCGGCCCGCGACGACACCCGGGTCACCGCGTACGACGTCTACCAGGCCGACACCCGCATCCACACCGTCCCCGGCACCGCCACCACCGCCCGCCTCACCGGCCTGCGTCCCGGCACCGCCTACGCGTTCACCGTCCGCGCCCGGGACGCCGCCGAGAACTCCTCCCCGGACAGCGCCCCGGCGGATCTCACCACGGCCCCGTCCCCGGGCGCCCCGCCGAACACCGCCCCGAAAGACCTCACGGTCACGGCCGCCAGGGGCGAGATCACCGTCACCTGGACGCCGCCGAAGACGGGCGCGCCCGTCACCCACCACGAACTCCACCTCAACGGCCGCTTCGCCACCACCATCGTCTGGGGCACCACTCCGCCCCCGGGCCGCGCCCGCTACACCTTCCCGGTCCAGGACCCCGCGGGCACCCGCTACACCGTCACCCTCCGCGCCCAGCTCCCGGACGGCACCTGGGGCGACTTCTCGGCACCGAGGACGGTGGTGGTGCGCTGAAATCCCCGCCGCTTGGCCGGAATCGCACCCTTTCGCCGGGAACCATCGCCCCTCACCCTGCGACCAGGGGATGCGACGGGCTGCTGGGGGGGGGGGCGCCGATGACCGAGCCGATGCCGGAACCGCCGTCCGCGCCGCGGAACGTGCCGTCATCAGGACCGCCGTCCGCGCCGCCCCTTTATGTGCCCGCGCTCCCGGCACGCCCGAGCGCGCTCGCCGCGTACGACCACCTGTCCCCGGACGTACGCGTGCGCGTGGCCCCGCTCTGGACGGTCCCGCCCCGCGTCGGCGGCGAGCGGAACCCGGCCCGCCCCCCGGCCCAGCCCCGTGACCCGGACCCCGTCGCACTCCGCCGCCACACCCACGACGTCCTCGCGCTCGTCGCGCGGGTGCAGGGCGATCGACCCGCATGGGTCGACACCCGCCACGTCGAACGCGAGCCGGGACTCCCCGGCTTGGGTACGGTCCGGCCTCCGCTGCGGCCCGTCACCGGCATCGAGCGCGACCCCACCCAACAGGTGGCCTGCGCGGAAGCGGCCCGGGCAGGTCGCACCGGCCTCGGCATCCGGGTCGGCCCGAACAACCCGAGGAACCCGGGCATCGGCGAGGGGACGGCGGAAGCACTGTGCCGTCTCCTGAAACGGATCGCGTTCGCCCACTGCCCGGTCGACCTCCTCCTCGACCTGGGTGCCGTGGACGAGGGCCAGGGCGCGGAACACACGGCGCTCCAGGCCCTGAACCTCCTCGGCTCCTTGCACCCCTGGCGCACCGTCGTACTTCTGGCCGGCGCCTTCCCCCGTACCTGCCCCGGCAGGTGCGGAGCTCCCCTGGCCGAGACCTACCGGGCCGACCGCCTCCTCCCCGACCTACTCGGTCACACGGGCAGCGGCTCCGGTCCGCGGCCCACCCACGGCGACTACGGAGCCCACGACGCCGCGAGCGCCGACCGGGTCTCCGACATCGGGGACGACCCGTTCCGCGGGGCCCTGCGCTACACAGCCGAACACACCTTCCTCATCGGCGAGGTCCCGGCCGAGTCCGGCCACCACCGCACGGTCCGCGCCGTCGCCCGCGAGATCGTCACCTCCCCTCACTTCAGGGGTGCCGAGTACAGCGAGGGCGACCGCTGGCTCCGGACCTGCGCGGACGGCAGTGGCCTGCCCGGCACCGGGCATCCCGACCTCTGGATCTGGGCCGGTCACGTGCAGCACCTGACCCACATGGCCCGCGAACTGCGCCGACACTCCTGACCCCCCGTCCTTGCCCGCCGGAACCGCCTCCCCCGAACTACCCTGGGAAGCGTGGCCGGGACCGTTCTCACCAACACCGGGCTCGACAGCTTCCTCGACGGAGCGCCCGAGCGTCGTGACCCCGCGTTCGCGCGGGCCGCCGAAGCGGTCCTGGGACTGCTCGCCCTGCGCGGCGCCGACCGCGCGAGTGGCGTGCCCGAGCCGACGCCCGGGCTCGTGCGGCAGCTGCTCGTCGAGGACCTGCCCACCTTCGTGTACGCGCCGCCCGGCGACCTCGCCGCCTACCCGGCCGTTCTCGGCGCGCTCGCCGGGCGCTTCGACGGCGGGCGGCGCGAGCGGATCGCCGTGGTCGTCGCCGAGTCCGCGCCCGACTTCGAGCGCGCCATGAACGACCCCGGCAACCTCACCTGGCACCGCTGGTACGCCTCGCTCCTGCGGACCGTCGGCGCCGACCTCGCCGACCCCGAGGACGTACGGCGAAGGCTCGCCGCCCTCGACGGCGCACCGCTCCCCGACGGTGTGCGCCGCGCGCACCTCATGGGGCGGACGGCCCTCGCCGACGTCCTGCTCGCCGAGGCGCTGACACGCGCGTACGTGCGGGACGCCGAGGCGCCCCCGGCCGCCGGGCCGCTGCTCACGGACCACGCCGTCGCGACCGGCATCGGGCAGCTCGCCGCCGCGCTGCAGGACCGCTGGACCGCCGCCGGGCTCGCCGAACAGCTCGCCGGACCGTACGCGCGCTTCGCACCCGGACCCGAGGCCTTCCCGCACCTCGTCCTCGCCGACGCGCTCCTCGACGAGCACCTGGACTACTACGGGGACCCCGCCGCCCCCGTACCCCCGCCGCCCGCGATCGAGGCCGGGCCGGTCGAGGAGGACGCGGACACGCTCATCGCGGCCGTCGAGGAGCTCGCGGAGGAGGAGTTCGAGCCGTACGGCGGCGAGGCGCCGCACCTGCTGTACGCGGTGTACCAGCGCGGCTGCTCCGCCGACTCCGTCGCCCGCAAGGCCGCCGAGTACGAGGACTGGTCCGTCGACCCGGCCCTGGAGGACCTGCCGGTGGCGGTCCCGGACGCGGCACCCGACACGTACACGACCCCGCCCGTACCGGAGCTCGTACGGCTGCTCGGGACGGCCGAGCTGAACGAGGCCGACCGGGCCCGGCTCGAAGGGCCCGCCCGCGACCTGGCCGCGGCCCTCGACCACCTGGCCGCCACCGGCCTGGTCTTCCGCGCCGGCGACGCCTTCGGGCTCACCCCGCGCGGCGCGGGCGTCGTGCGCTATCTGCTCGGGGTGCGCGGGGTCGCCGCGCCCGACGCCGCCGAGGCCGCCGCCTGGTCCGCGCAGGACGTGGTCGCCGCCGCGGGCGGCTGGTCCGCGTCCGTCGCCGCGCGCGTACTCGCCGACTGGCTCCACGCGCGCGCGGACACCGCCGACGCGTGGTCGCAGCTGCTCGCCGCCCTCGGCACCGTCCACGCGGGGACCGCCGAGGCGGCCGCGACCCGGGGGCTCTTCGCCGCCCTGGACACGGCCGGCGCACCGCCCGAGGCGCTGCGCGGAGCCCTCCGCGACCCGGTCATCGGCGCCTACGCGCTCGACGTCCTGCGGGCCAGGGGCGAGGAGGCTGACCCGATCCAGGTGCGGACCTCGGCCCGGGCCCTGCACGTCCTGGACGCGCTGCCCGCCAAGAAGGGCCCCCTGGAGTCCCGCCGCGCGGCCTTCGACACGGCGGCGGCCGCCTGGCCCGGCGGCTCGGCCGCCCTGGTCCGTGCGATGGCGGCTGCGGACCGCCACGAGACCGAGCGGGTCCTCCGCCCGCTCGGCATCGCGCTCCCGTGACACCGGCGGGGGTTACCCCGCCGTGAGGTACATCCCCGAGGGACCCGACCCGGCCGTGTTCTTGCAGCTCTTGTTCCCGGTCGGGGCGGCGTAGACCAGCGCCAGGCAGCGGCCCAGGCCCTGCTGGCCGTAGGCGTTGGGGTGCATCGACTCCTGGACGAGGCCCTGCGTGCTCTGGCTGTCGATCCAGCGCGCCCACTCGCTCGTCGTCGCCGACGGCGGCACGGTCGCCGTCACCTGCTTGCTGGCCTTGGCGCAGACCTCACGGCCCTGGAGCGCGTCCCGCAGGTCCAGGAACTGCACGCCCTTGGCCGTGGCGACGCCCTTGAGCCGGTCGGCGATCTGCGGGACCAGGGAGTCGCGGGCCCAGTCGGAGTCGAGGTTCCAGAAGGGGCAGCCACCGGTGTTCGTACGGGACCAGCCGCTCTCGCCGTACCGGTTCTCGGCTGCGCGCGGGATGGGGGAGGGGTACGACTGGAGCACGATCCGGTAGTCGGAGGCGGCGTATCCGGCGGCGGTCATGACCGCCCGGATCTCGTCGACGGACCGGCCGACGTCGGCCATCACCCCGTCGATCTTCGCGTCGACCTCGGCCTGCTGGTCGTCGTGGCAGTACGAGTACCAGACGATGTAGTCGGTCGCGCAGGTGGAGATGATGTCGGCGAAGCCGAGGTCGTTGCCGCCGATGGACAGCGCGATCAGCTTGACGTCGTTGGCGGCGGCGACGGCCGCCAGCTGGTCGGCCTGGGGCGCCTCGCCCTTGAAGGTCTGGCCGCCCTGGGAGGCACGGAAGACGTTCGCCGTCGTCGCCCCTGAGCAGGCGAGGTTGATGAGGGAGCTCGCGATCGGGCCCGCGCTCTTCACCTCGGCGGTGTCCGAGCGGTGACAGCCGCCCGCGGTGGCGCCGTACACCCGGGAGGGGTCGTAGGTGCTGCCGGTCCAGGCGCGGTCGGTGCCGTTGCGGCTGCCGGTGTTGGTGAGGCTGTTGCCGAACCAGCGGCCGGCCTCTCCGGAGATGTAGCTGTCGCCCATGGCGACGACGGCGGTGGGGCCCGTGCCGGGGGAGGCGTGGGCGGCCGGGGCGGCGACGGAGGCGAGCCCGGCGGCGGTACACAGTGCCAGGAGTGCGCGCAGCGCACGGTGGGGGGTCGAAGGCATGGCTGTGCTCCTGCGGTACGCAGTGACGAGGGGGACAGCCGCCGGCCGGTGGCATGGCGGAATCTCGCACGGCGTGGCTTGTTACCGCTAGGTAGCTGCATATCTCGGTTGCGTCACGTCCCCTGTGCGATCACAGGAACGGAGACAGGGCCCCTCCCCGGTGCTGTGCGACACCGGGACGAGGCCCTGCTCAGGTTGCTGTCGGCGGCTGTGCGGGCAGCCGAATCAGCCGTACGGGTCGAGTCAGCCGACCAGCTGCTCGTACGCGGGAAGGGTCAGGAAGTCCGCGTAGTCCGCGTCGAGGGAGACGTGCAGGAGCAGGTCGTGGGCCTGCTGCCACTTGCCGGACGTGAAGGCCTCGTCGCCGATCTCGGCGCGGATCGCGGCGAGCTCCTCGGCGGCGACCTTGCGGGCCAGCTCGGGGGTGGCCGTCTCGCCGTTCTCGAAGACCACACCGGCGTTGATCCACTGCCAGATCTGCGAGCGGGAGATCTCCGCGGTGGCCGCGTCCTCCATCAGGTTGAAGATGGCGACGGCGCCGAGGCCGCGCAGCCAGGCCTCGATGTAGCGGATGCCGACCTGGACGGCGTTGCGCAGACCGTCGTACGTGGGCTTCGCGTCGAGCGAGTCGATGGCGATGAGGTCGCCGGGCGCGACGGAGACGTCCTCGCGGAGGCGGTCCTTCTGGTTCGGCCGGTCGCCGAGCACGGCGTCGAAGGAGGCCATGGCGATCGGGACCAGGTCGGGGTGGGCGACCCAGGAGCCGTCGAAGCCGTCGCCGGCCTCGCGGTCCTTGTCGGCCTTGACCTTCTCGAACGCGACCTTGTTGACCTCGGCGTCCTTGCGGGACGGGATGAACGCCGCCATGCCGCCGATGGCGTGCGCGCCGCGCTTGTGGCAGGTGCGGACGAGGAGTTCGGTGTACGCGCGCATGAACGGGGCTGTCATCGTGACCGCGTTGCGGTCCGGAAGGACGAACTTGGCGCCGCCGTCACGGAAGTTCTTGACGATGGAGAACAGGTAGTCCCAGCGGCCCGCGTTCAGGCCGGCGGCGTGGTCGCGGAGCTCGTAGAGGATCTCCTCCATCTCGTACGCGGCCGTGATGGTCTCGATGAGGACCGTGGCGCGGACGGTGCCCTGCGGGATGCCGACGTAGTCCTGCGCGAAGACGAAGATGTCGTTCCAGAGGCGGGCCTCCAGGTGCGACTCCGTCTTCGGGAGGTAGAAGTACGGGCCCTTGCCGAGGTCGATCAGACGCTGGGCGTTGTGGAAGAAGTAGAGGCCGAAGTCGACGAGCGCGCCGGGCACCGGGCGTCCGTCGAAGGTGAGGTGACGCTCCTCCAGGTGCCAGCCGCGCGGCCGCATGACGACGGTGGCGAGCTGGTCGGCCGGCTTGAGGGCGTACGACTTGCCCGACTTCGGGTCGGTGAAGTCGATCTTCCGCGTGTACGCGTCGATCAGGTTGACCTGGCCGAGGACGACGTTCTCCCAGGTCGGCGCCGAGGCGTCCTCGAAGTCGGCGAGCCAGACCTTCGCGCCGGAGTTGAGCGCGTTGATCGTCATCTTGCGGTCGGTCGGGCCGGTGATCTCGACACGCCGGTCGTTCAGGGCCGCCGGGGCCGGCGCGACCTTCCAGGAGTCGTCGGCGCGGATCGCGGCGGTCTCCGGAAGGAAGTCCAGGGTGGACGTGCGGGCGATCTCTGCGCGGCGCTCCGCCCGGCGGGCGAGGAGCTCGTCCCTGCGCGGGGTGAACCGCCGGTGCAGTTCGGCGACGAAGGCCAGGGCGGCCTCGGTGAGCACCTCCTCCTGACGCGGGAGGGGCTCGGCATCGACGACGGCCAGGGGGGACGGCGCTGGTGCGGACATGAACTGTCACTTCCTTCAGCGGACTTCACGGGCGTGCCATGCGGCCGCCGGGCGTCACGGGACGGCACGGAGTGCCGCAGGCGCCGAGATACGGCCGCGAGCGCCCTCTGAACTAGCAGGGGCTTCTGAACAGTGGATACTAGTTTCCTCATGGTGGAAGTTCAATGGTTTGTTGATGTCGAGATTCTCCGGATCGACAGAACATGGCGCTCGGTGCCAGCCCGTTCACTCCAGGTGGGTCAGGTCCGCCTCCGTGTCGATGTCATAGGGCTCGGCCACATCCGAACAGTCGACCGGGGTGATCGCATCCCGGTGCGCCGCCAGATAGTCCCGCGCACCCCGGTCGCCCACCGCCGTCTCCGCGATGCCCGCCCAGTGCCCGGCGCCGAACAGCACCGGATGGCCCCGCACCCCGTCGTACGAGGCGGCCGCCAGCGAATCCCGTGAGGTGTACGCCGCCCGGACCCGGGCCGCGGCCTCCGCCCCGATCCCCGGCTGGTCCACCAGGAGCACGAGCGCCGCGTCCACCCCGCGCGGATCCGCGGCCAGCGAGGCGAGCCCGGCCCGCAGCGAGGAACCCATCCCCTCCGCCCACTCCGGGTTGTCCACCAGCACGCACCCCGGCAGCTCCGCCCGCTCGCGTACGACGTCGGCCGAGGCCCCCAGCACCACGTGCACCACCTCGCACCCGGCCGCGCGCAGCACCCCCACGGCATGCTCGACCAGCGGCCGCCCCCGGTGCGTGAGCAAGGACTTCGGCCGCCCGCCGAGGCGCCTGCCGCCCCCCGCGGCGAGCAGCAGTCCGGCGACGACGGGGCTTCGATCTTCCGCAGCTGTCATGGGGACTGCATACCTCATGGCGCGGAATCACACGGTCGCCTGAATTCCTTCCACCAAGGGTGGCGCGGTGGGGTGGCGAAGGAGTTAACTGACCCGCGGCTCACGGCGCCCGGCTGTCGTTCGGGGGGAGCGGCTCGGGACGTTCGGAGTGTTCGTCGTGCGGAGTTCTGCGCACAGTGTCGTGCGGGGGGAGAACCATGTTGCGAAGCGTGGGGCAGAGGCGAGTGACCGGCGAGGGCGTGGACCCCAGAGTGGCCGAACTGCGGGCCGCCGTCTCCCGGCTTCGGCGTGAACTGGCCGCGCTCCGGGTCGAGTTCGCCGACCGGGGGATCGCCGAGGACGAGCTTGCCGCCCTCGACGCCATGGCGCTCAGCGGCGACCCCGAGGTACGGCGGCTGCGCCGCTCGCTGCTGCTCGTCGCGGGCTCCGTCGGCTCCGTCAGCGCCCTCGCCGAGGGACTCGCGGGGGTCCGGCGCGCGGTCGAGCTCTTCGGCCCCCCGCAGGCCGGGCAGTAGGCCGGCGCCCGGTCGCGGCCGGTCCTCCCCGAGGCCCCGCAGCAGGACCTTCGGGTACCCGGGAGGGGTTTACAGGGCTCTGTGCGATGGCCGAACCGGAGAGAATGCTTCCATCCTGAAGGCAGGCCCGCCCCGGCGGGCCCGACCGGAAGGTGGTGGTGGACGTGGAGGCCACGGGCGACGACCTGCCGCGGGGCGACCCCGTTCCCGGCGGCGCCGACCCGCTGGGAGAGCCGTACCTGAGGACACGGTTCGCCCTGCCGAGCCGCCCCGGCACGTTCCTCCGCCGTGACCGGCTGGTCGAGCACCTCGGGCAGGCCCTGCTGACCCCGCTGACCGTGGTCAACGGCAGTGCGGGGGCCGGCAAGACCCTCCTCGTCGCCGACTGGGCCGCGAACCCGGGGCGGCCCGTCGCCTGGCTCACCCTCGACGCGGCGGTCGAGGGCCCGGGGATGTTCTGGGCCCATCTGCTCCAGTCCCTGAACGCGGCCGGTACACCGGCACCCAGCGCCGTCGGCTTCCCCACCGACGCGACCCGGGTCCCCCACACGCTCCTGAGCCGGCTCGCCTGGGCACTCGCCGGGCGCGACCGGCCCGTCACCGTGGTGATCGACGAGTTCGAGCGGATGACCGACCCCGAGGTCGGGCGCCAGCTGGAGTTCGTCCTGCGGCACGCGAAACCTGGGCTGCGCCTCGTCCTCGTCAGCCGCACCGAGCCCCTCCTCCCGCTCCACCGCTACCGCCTCGCCGGTGAGATGACCGAGATCCGGGACGCCGAGCTGGCGTTCACCACCGAGGAGGCGGTCGATCTCCTCGAACTCCACGGGCTGTCACTGGCCGTTCCGGTGACCCGGGCGCTGGTGGAGCGCACCCGGGGATGGGCGGCCGGCCTCCGGCTGAGCGCCCTGGCCGCGCGGTCGACCCCGGATCCCGAGCGCTACCTGAAGGAGTTCGAGGCGGGACGGGGCACGATCGCCGACTTCCTGCTCGCCGAGGTGCTGGACCGGCAGACACCCGAGACGCAGGACCTGCTGCTGCGGATCAGCGTGCTGGACCGCTTCTGTCCCGACCTGGCGGACGAGCTGACCCGGCGCCGTGACGCCGCGACGATCCTGGCCGCACTGCACCGCGCCAACGCCTTCGTCGAGGACTTCGGGCAGGGCTGGTACCGGCTCCACCCGTTGTTCCGGGAGATCCTCCGGGCCCACCTGCGCCGACGCGCCCCCGGCCTCGAGACGGAACTGCACCGGCGCGCCGCGCACTGGCTGCGGCGCTCCGGCACGCTCCCCGAGATGCTGGCGCACGGCGCCGCCGCCCAGGACTGGACCTACATGGCCCAGGCCCTGGTCGAGGACCTGGCCATCGGACAGCTCTTCACCGGCCTCGGCTCCGGGGAGCCGGCGGACTGGTTCGCCGGGATGGACGGAGAGACGCCCGACCCGTCCCTGAACCTCGTCCGCGCCGCGTGCGAGCTGTCCCGCTCCGATCTCGACGGCGGCCTGGCGCACCTGCGCCGCGCGGCGCGACAGCTCGCGGCCGACGACCGCGGCTCCCCGGCGGCCCTGCTGAGCTGCGCCCTGCTCGAGGCCCTCGCCGGACGCCTGGCCGGCTCCGCGCACCGGGCCGAGCGCGCCACCCGGTCGGCCCGGCGGCTGATGCCGCAGCTGCCCTCCCGGCTGCTGGACGGGCATCCGGAACTCGCCGCCCTCCTGCTGACCCACGTGGGCTCCTCGCGGCTGTGGGCCGGACACCTCGACGACGCCAGGGCCGCCCTCACCACGGTGACCCGCGGTCCCCGTACGGCGTCCACCGTCCTCCCGCGGATGGACGCGCTCGAACACCTGGCGCTCGTCGAGCACCTCAACGGCCGGCCGAGCTCCGCGGAACGCAAGGTCTTCGCGATGACGGCCGAGGCCGAGCGGTACGGCCTCGCCGAGCCGTCGGGTTCCGGGCTCGGACAGCTGGTGCTCGCCGCCGTCGCCCTCGACCGGGACGAGGTGGACCGCGCCGAGGCCCTCCTCGCCCGGACGTCCGGCCGGCAGCCGCCGGACCCGGTGACGGCCGCCGTCAGGCGGGCCGTGACCGCCGGCGTGCTCCTGGCCCGGGGCCGTACGCGGGAGGCACTGGCCGTCGCGGCCCGGCCCGTCCCCGCCGCCGAGGCATCGCCCTGGGCCCAGGGACGTGCCGCCCTGGCGGCTTCGGACGCCCATCTGGCCGAGGGCCGCCCGGACGCGGCCCTCGAAGTCCTCCGCCGGGTCGCCGGCGAGCTGCCGGAGTGCACCGTCGGCGCGGCGCGGGCCCACCTCGCCGCCGGCGACCCCGGCACGGCCCTCCGCCTGCTCGACGGCCTTCCGGCCCACGGGAGCGTCGGCCCCGGCGTGTCCGTACCGGCCGCGCTGGTACGGGCACAGGCGGCGGCAGTCGAGGGGGACACCGCCACCGCACGCAGGACGCTCGCCCAGGCTCTCGCCGAGGGCCGCCGCGAGGAGCTCAGGCGCGCCTTCCGGGTCGCCGGACCCTGGATCGTTCCCTTCCTGGCCGAGCCCACGATGCGGGCGCCGGCCGCCGGATGGCTCGTACCCGATTCCGAGCCGTACGGCGGGACGGAGCAGGACGGGCCCGGATCGGTGCCGGGCGCGCCGGTGGAGGAGCTCAGCGGACGGGAGCGCGAGGTCCTGGAGCGGCTCGCCCGGGCGATGTCGACCGAGGACATCGCCGCCGACCTGTACGTGTCCGTGAACACGGTGAAGACCCACCTCAAGAGCGCCTACCGGAAGCTGTCGGTGCACCGGCGCAACGACGCCGTCCGCCGCGCCCGCGAGCTGCGGCTGCTGTGACCGGACGCCGGGCACCGAAGGGCTGACCCGTCGCCGGGCACCGGCGGCCTGACCCGTCGCCGGGCACCGGAGGGCGTACCCGTCCCGCGGCCCTAGCTCACCCGCGCCGGGTGAGGCGCACGGTGACCGTTTCGGATGTGATGGCGGCGAGGGTGGGCTCGACCTTCCGCTGCCGCCGGCACTGGCGGCCAGGCCCGGCGAGGTGGCGACCGTGAAGAAGTGGCGCGCTCTGATCGTGCTGGGGACGGCCCAGTTCCTGATGGTGCTGGACACCGCCGTCATGAACGTCTCCATCAGCCAGCTGGTCGAGGACTTCGACACCGAGGTGACCGCCATCCAGGCCGTCATCACCCTGTACGCGCTGGTCATGGCCGCCTTCATGATCATCGGAGGCAGAATCGGGGACATCCTGGGCCGTCGCCGCGTCTTCCTGATCGGCATGAGCGTCTACGGCCTCGGATCGGCCCTGACCGCCGTGGCGCCCCAGCTGTGGGTCCTGGCCCTGGGATGGTCGGTCATCGAGGGGCTCGGCGCCGCCCTGGTGCTGCCGTCCATGGCGGCCCTCGTCGCCGAGTCCTACCGGGGCCGCGACCGCTCCGTCGCGTACGGCGTCGTCGGGGGCCTGGCCGGTGCCGGCATCGCGGTCGGCCCGCTGCTCGGCGGCTGGGTGACGACGTACCTCACCTGGCGCCTGGTCTTCGCGGGCGAGGTCGTGGTGGTGCTGGCCGTCCTGCTCGCGCGGCGGGCGATCCCGGAACCGGCCCCGGTGAGCCGGCGTCCCGGTCTGGACGTCGTCGGCGCCGTCCTTTCGGCGGTCGGCCTGGGCCTCGGCGTGCTCGGCGTGCTGCAGAGCGGCACCTGGGGCTGGGTGGAGCCGCGCAACCCGCCCTTCACCGTCTTCGGCTTCGCCCCCACGCTGTTCGTGGTCGGGGCCGGGGTGGTGGTCCTGTTCCTCTTCCGGGCCTGGGAGGAGAGGCGGGAGGCCGGCGGCGCCGACCCCCTGGTCCATCTGGCCCTGTTCCACCGGCCCACCCTGCGCTCGGGGCTGATGACCCTGCTGAGCCAGAACCTCATCCTGCTGGGGCTGTTCTTCACCATCCCGCTCTACCTGCAGGTGGTGCAGGGGCTCGACGCCTTCGAGACGGGACTGCGGCTGCTGCCGGTCTCCGTCACCATGCTCGCGGCCTCCCTGGGCGCGGCGAAGCTCGGACGCCGGCTGGGACCGCGGCGGATCGTACGGACGGCCCTGGTACTGCTCCTCGCCGCCATCGCCTGGCTCCTCGGCACCATCGACCCCGTCATCGACGACGCCCAGTTCTTCGGGGCCATGGCGCTCCTCGGCCTGGGCATGGGGCTGCTCGCCTCGCAGCTCGGCAACGTCGTGCAGTCCAGCGTCGGGGAGCGGGAGCGCAGCGAGGTCGGGGGCCTGCAGTTCACCGCCCAGAACCTGGGGTCCGCGCTGGGCACGGCCCTCATCGGGTCCCTGCTGATCGGGGCCCTGGCCCAGGCCTTCACCACCCAGGTGGCGGACGACCCGAGGCTCTCGGACGAGGCTCGCCGACAGACGAGCGTCGCCCTGGAGGCCGGGATCAGCTTCGTCCCCACCGACGAGGTCCATGCGGCGGCGGAGGACGCGGGACTGCCGCCCCAGGAGGTGGACGCCGTCACCGAGTCGTACGCCTCGGCCCAGCTGGACGGTCTCAAGGCGGCCATCCTCGCGACCGGGGGCATCACCCTGGCGAGCTTCCTGGTGACACGCGGCCTCCCCGGCGCGGGCGAGGCGGCCACAGGAGCGGACGGGGCCACGGGGGCGAGTGGGACCGCTGGTACGGGCGGCGCCGCTGGTACGGGTGGGGCCACAGACGCAGGCGGGGCCACCGGTACGGGCGGGGGCGCGGCGGACGGCGCCGCGGGTGCGGCCCGCCGCCGCGACACCGAAGGTCCCGCGCCCTCGGAGCCCGGCTCCGAGGGCCCCTGAGTCACCCGCGGAGGGTGAGGCCGCCGGAGACGCGAAGACGGATCATCGCATCAGGGCCCGACCGGCCCTGTGACAGCCACCCCCACCACGGGAGGGGCAGATCATGCAGTACGAGATCCGGATCGACGGACTCATGTCGGAGACGCTGATCGGATCCTTCCCCGAGCTGGAGCACGTGATGATGTCCGGCCAGACGGTGCTGTACGGCCCTCTCGTGGACGAGGCCCACCTCTACGGACTGCTGGCCCGCTTCCAGTCCCTCGGACTGCACGTGGTGGAACTGCGGCGGCTGCCGGAATGACCGATACGGACCCCGGCGGAAGCCCGGCGGGAGAAGGAACCGGAAACGGAGCGGAGACATGGACACACAGATGTACCTCGCCTACGACTATCCGCTGCTCAGCATGTTCTGGACCATGCTGTGGTTCTTCCTGTGGATCCTCTGGTTCATCCTGCTCTTCCGGATCATCGGCGACATCTTCCGCGACGACGCCCTGGGCGGCTGGGGCAAGGCGGGCTGGATGGCGTTCGTCATCCTGCTGCCGTTCCTCGGCGTGCTCGTCTACGTGATCGCCCGCGGCAAGAGCATGGGGCGCCGGGAGATCGACCACGCCCGCGAGAAGCAGCAGGCCTTCGACGCCTACGTCCGCGAGACCGCCGGCGGCGGCAGCGCGCCCAGCCCGGCCGCGGAGCTCCACCGGCTCGCCGACCTCCGCACCCGGGGCGACATCAGCGAGGAGGAGTTCCAGCGGGCCAAGGCCCTCGTCCTGAGCGGCGACCGTCCGTCCACGCCCGCCGGCACCACCACGACCCCTCGGTGAGACGGGCCGGGGAGAAGGAGAGACCGAGATGAACGCCACGCACACCACTCACGCCTCGTCGGCGAAATACGCCTGGGCCGGGGGCCTGCGGGTCTTCGCCGCCGTCATGCTCTCCCTCGCGGGACTGTTCGGCATCTTCCGCGGGATCATGGCCATCGCCGAGGACGAGGTCTTCGTCACCACGCGCAACTACGTCTTCCAGTTCGACCTCACCGGTTGGGGCTGGGTCCATCTGGGCCTGGGCATCGTCGCCCTCCTGGTCAGCTTCGGACTCTTCACGGCGGCCGCCTGGGCGCGGTACACCGGCGTCGGCATCGCCGCGCTCGTGATCATCGCCAACTTCCTGTCGCTGCCGTACTACCCGTGGTGGTCCGTCATCGTGATCGTGATGTCCGGGTTCGTCATCTGGGCCCTGTGCGTCGACCGGGGTGACGACGGGAGGCTGCCGTGAAGGACCTCAAGTTCGAGCAGAAGAGCTCCCTGACCCGTACCGAGGCCGCCGACCAGCTGCAGGCGCTCGCCGACGCGCTCAGGGCGGGTGAGGAGGCCGAGGTCCGGCTGGGAGCCGGCGTCCTGAGCCTGCGGGTCCCGGAAGAACTCCGCAGCGAGGTGGAGTTCGAGGTCGGCGACGGCGAGATCGAGCTGGAGATCGAGCTGAAGTGGCGGACGGGCCGCGGCTCGCGCGACACGGCAGCCCCCGAGGGGAAGACCGACAGGGCAGAGACGCCCGAACCGGAGCCCGAGCCGAAGATCAGACCCGAGCCGAAGACCAGGACCGGGACGAAGCGGGCCGAGGCGAAGAAGACCGAGGCGGGGAAGGAGGCCGAGGCCGGGAGCGCGTCGCCCGCTCCCGCCGCCCGGAGGCGGAAGGCCACGTCACCCGCCAAGTCCAGGCGCACCGCCGCGAAGGCCGCGTGAGCCGGTCCCCGCTCGGGGGCGGGGTTCTCCTTTCACCCGCTTGACCGGGCTGCCGTGCCGGTGCGGCCGGGCACGAGTTGGGTGGGAACCCCAACTCCGAGAAGGGTGACTGCCATGTACGAGATGCACATCGCGCCCGACGACTCCAGCGGACTCCTGGTCTGGCACGTGATCGCCAAACAGGCGGGCAACAGCCTCTGCGGTCAGGCCGTCGACCGTGGCGCGGACGGGATGCGGACGGACCGGCACTGTCTGCCGTGCATGCGGTCCTTCCAGGAGCTGATGGCCGCGCGGGCCGACGCGTCGGCCGAGGGCCGGCCCGACGGCCTCACCGTCTGATCAGCCGGCGGGCCGTCGCCGCCGCCACCGCCGCCGTGCGCGAGTCCACGCCCAGCTTCGCGAAGATGTGCACCAGGTGGGACTTCACCGTCGCCTGGCTCAGGAACAGCGCCTTGCTGATCTGCTGGTTCGACAGGCCTTCGCCCACCAGCTGGAGCACTTCGAGCTCTCGCTTGGTCAGGGCCTCCGCCGGCGTCCGCATCCGGTCCATCAGCCGGTGCGCCACCGCGGGCGCCAGGGCCGACTGGCCCGCCGCCGCCGTCCGGACCGCCGCCGCCAGCTCCTCCGGCGGCGCGTCCTTCAGGAGGTAGCCGGACGCGCCCGCCTCCACCGCCGCCAGGATGTCCGCGTCCGTGTCGTACGTCGTCAGGACGAGCACCTTCGGCCCGCCCGGCGCCGCCGTGATCGCCGCCGTCGCCTCCGAGCCGTGCATCCCCGCGCCGAACTGCAGGTCCATCAGGACCACGTCCACGTCCCCGGCGGCGGCCAGCTCCACCGCCCGCTCGGCCGTGGCCGCCTCCGCGACCACGGCGAAGTCCGGCTCGGTGTCGAGGACCGCGCGCAGGCCGGCCCGTACCACCGGGTGGTCGTCGGCGAGGAGGAGTCGGATGGTCATGCTTCAGGCTCCAGCGGGGAGAGGGAGGGAGACGGCGACGGCGGTGCCCTGGCCGGGCGCCGACTCGACGGTGAACGTGCCGCCGAGCGACTCGGCCCTCGAGCGCATCGCCGGAAGGCCGAAACCGCCGTCGGAGGACGGGCGCACGGAAGCGGGGTCGAAGCCCCGGCCGTCGTCGACCACGTCCAGGGTCACCGACGCGTCCATGAACGACAAGGTGATCTCCGCCCGCGACGCCGAGGCGTGCCGCACCGTGTTCGCGAGCGCCGACTGCGCGATCCGCAGCAGCGCCACCTCGTACGGCGTGGGCAGTTCGGCGGGCGTGCCGCTCACCGAGAAGCGGACCCGCGGCGCGGCCTCCGGGGTCACCCCGGTGACCGGTTCGCACAGCCGCTCCAGGGCCGCGGCCAGCGAGCCGTGCTCCAGGTCCGGCGGCGACAGCGCCCGGACGAAGCGCCGCGCCTCCGCCAGATTGTCCTGCGCCGCCTCCCGAGCCCGGCCGATGTGCCCCGCGGCGGGGGAGTCCGGCGGCAGCACCCGCTCGGCCGCCCGCAGCAGCAGCTGGATCGAGGACAGGCCCTGGGCCAGCGTGTCGTGGATCTCCCGCGCGAGCCGCTCCCGCTCGGCGAGCGTCCCCGCGTGGCGCTCCGCCGCCGCCAGCTCCGCCCGCGTCTCGATCAGCTCCTCGATGAGCCGGCGCCGCCGCTCGCTCTCCCGGTACAGCGCCTGGTAGCCGAGGACCGTCGCCACCGCGACCGCCGCACCGAGCAGCGGCCCGATGAAGACCCCCGGATTGAGCGCGGCGCCGTGACCCACGTACGAGAGGATCGCCGCGCCCGCCGTGAGCGCCACGGCCGGCAGCGACCAGCGGGTGGGCAGCAGGTGCAGCTGCAGGAAGTAGAGGGGGAAGGCCAGCCAGAGCGCCTCCGGCGTCAGCCAGAGCAGCCCGAGCCACGACACACCGAGGACCCCCAGCCAGGCGCCGGCGGCCCGCTGCGAGCCCCGCACGGACGGCAGGTACGAGCCGGCCGCGTAGACCGCGCCCATGACCACCGCCGCCACCGTCCCGGCGGCCGAGTGCGCCCGTACCGCCGCCAGGACGAGCAGGCCCGCCATGAGGAGGTGCAGGCAGAGGCGCAGGGCGCGCAGGACGGGGGTCAGAGAGCGGGGATCCATGATCCCTCCAGCCTAGGCGGGACGAGACAATCCGGACTCAACCGAAAGTTTGATTACGGAGCCATCCGTGGCGCGATGCCCGCGGCGCCCCTCGCCGACCACTCTGGTCAGCATGTTCGTGGCATGGAGAGACCTGAGATTCGCCAAGGGGCGTTTCACCCTCATGGGCACGGTGATCGTGCTCATCACCCTGCTCGTGGGATTGCTGTCCGGGCTGACCGCCGGACTCGCGCGAGAGAACATCTCGGCGGTCACCGGTCTGCCCGCCGACCGGCTGGCCTTCGCGGCGCCGCCGTCCGGGCAGTCGGTCTCCTTCACCAATTCGACGGTGACGGAGCGGCAGTGGCGCGGGTGGGCGGAGCGGCCCGGGGTGACGGAGGCCGATCCGCTCGGCATCCGTACCCTCAACGCCGCCGCCGGTGACCGTACCGCCGCCGTCTCCGCCTTCGGTTCGGAGCCGGGAGCCGGGCTCGCTCCCGCGTCCGTCGGCGCGGGGAAGGCGGTCCTGTCCGAGTCGGCGGCCGAGGAGCTGGCCGTCGGCGCCGGCGACACCGTCCGCCTCGGCCCGCTGGAGGTCACCGTCTCCGCGGTCTCCGGCGACGCCTCGTACAGCCACACCCCCGTGGTGTGGACCTCCCTCGACGACTGGCAGAAGCTCGGCCACAGCGGCACCACCGCGGAGGAACAGGCCACCGTCATCGCCCTGAGCGGCGACGGCGTCGACTGGGCGGCCGGCGACGAGGCCGCGGGCACCGAGGCCCGCACCCTCGACGGCGCCCTCACCGCCATAGGGTCCTACCAGGCCGAGAACGGTTCGCTGCAGCTGATGCGCGGCTTCCTCTTCGCCATCTCCGCGCTCGTCATAGGAGCCTTCTTCACCGTCTGGACCATCCAGCGCAGCGGTGACGTCGCCGTCCTCAAGGCGCTCGGCGCCTCCACCCCGTACCTCCTCAAGGACGCCCTCGGGCAGGCCGTCCTCATGCTCGCCGCCGGCACCCTGCTCGGCACGGCGCTCGCGGTCGGCATCGGCGCCCTCGTCAGCGGCGGGAACGTGCCCTTCGTCCTCGAACCGCTGACCGTCCTCGGTCCTGCCGCCGTGATCATCGTCCTCGGTGTCCTCGGCGCCGCCCTGTCCATCCGGCGCATCACCGCCGTCGACCCCCTCACCGCCCTCGGGAGCGCCCGATGAGCCTCGTCCTCGACGCCGTCACCCTCACCTACCCCGACGGCGACGGCCGGCTGACCGCCCTCGACGCCGTCTCCCTCACCGTCCCCGCCGGCACGCTCACGGCCGTCGTCGGCCCGTCCGGCTCCGGCAAGTCCAGCCTCCTCGCGGTCGCCGCCACCCTGGTGACCCCGGACGAGGGGCGGGTCGTCGTCGCCGGTACGGAGACGCGCGAGCTCACCCCCGCCGCCAAGGCGGAGCTGCGCCGCGAGCACATCGGGATCGTCTTCCAGCAGCCGAACCTGCTGCCCTCGCTGAGCGCGGCGGAGCAGCTCCAGGTGATGGCCCATCTGTCCGGGCGCGGGCCGAAGACGGTACGGAGCCGGGCCATGGACCTGCTCGACGCGGTCGGCCTCGCGGACCAGGCGCACCGGCGGCCGCACCAGCTGTCGGGCGGTCAGCGGCAGCGGGTCAACATCGCGCGGGCGCTGATGAACGAGCCGTCCGTGCTCCTGGTCGACGAGCCGACGAGCGCCCTGGACCACGAGCGGGGGGCGGCGGTGATGGACCTCCTGGCCACGCTGACGGCCGAGCGGGGGACGGCGACGGTCCTGGTCACCCACGACCGCACGCACCTGGCCCGTACGGACCACACGGTGACGGTGCAGGACGGGCGGCTGACGGAGTCGCCGGTACGGGCGTGAGCCCCACGTCGGGCCCGTACCGGCGGGTCCGGGCCTGAGCCCCACGTCGGGCCCGTACCGGCGGGTCCGGGCCTGAGCCCCACGTCGGGCCCGTACCGGCGGGTCCGGGCCTGAGGCCCACGTCGGGCCCGTACCGGCGGGTCCGGGCCTGAGCCCCACGTCGGGCCCGTACCGGCGGGTCCGGGCCCCAGGGCCTCAGCCGAACCAGACCACCAGGCGGACGTTCTCGCCCCCGTGGGTGGCCGCCAGGTCTCGCATCGCCGCCCAGACCTCCCCCCAGTCGCCGTCCGGCGGGACGAACATGCGGGGCGTGTACGTCACGGGGCGGTACACGGCCCCGTTCCAGTGGACTTCGCCGCCAGGCGGCCACTCGGGCGGCATGAGGTCCTCGCCGAAGAGCTCCTCCGCCGCGTCGAGGACCTCGATCGGGGTCCAGTGCACGTAGCCGAGGACCAGCTCGCCGTCCGGTCCCGGCTGCCACACGCCGATGTGGTTCCCGTCGGGTACGTCGTTGAGCGGTTTGTCCCAGTCGACCGCCGCGATCTCGGCCCAGGTGGCGTACGAGTGGCCGTGGTTCAGCTCGTCGCAGGTGCTCGGGACGGCGTCCGAGACGTCGTCCGGGCAGCCGCGGTGGTCGAACAGGGGCCGCTCCACCTGAAGGCCCCCGCCGTAGCCGAAGAGGACCTCCCTTGCGTCCCGGTCGCGCCGCAGCACGGGGTCGGGGAGACCGAGCGCGTACCTCCAGCGGCCGTCGCCCTCGCGGACCTCGATGACGCCCTCGATGTCGACCCCCACGACGACCTCAGCCGTGGTTGTTGCCCGAGGTGTTCGCCAGGGCCGCGGAGAGCTCGCGGGCGACCTCCTGGAGGATCGGGACGATCTTCTCGGTGGCCGCCTCGGTGACCCGGCCGGCCGGGCCCGAGATGGAGATGGCCGCCGCGGTGGGGGAGTCCGGTACCGAGACCGCGAGGCAGCGGACCCCTATCTCCTGCTCGTTGTCGTCGACCGCGTACCCCGTCTCGCGGACCGCGACGAGCGCGTCGAGGAAGCCGTCCGGGGTGGTGATGGTCTTCTCCGTCGCGGCGGGCATGCCGGTGCGGGCGAGCAGCGCCCGTACCTCCTCCGCCGGGGTGTGCGCGAGGAGCGCCTTGCCGACGCCGGTCGAGTGCGGCAGGACCCGGCGGCCGACCTCGGTGAACATGCGCATCGAGTGCTTGGACGGCACCTGCGCGACGTACACGATCTCGTCGCCGTCGAGCAGCGCCATGTTCGCGGTCTCGCCGGTCTCCTCGACGAGCCGCGCCAGGTAGGGGCGGGCCCAGGTGCCGAGGAGGCGGGAGGCGGACTCGCCGAGCCGGATGAGCCGCGGGCCGAGCGCGTACCGGCGGTTGGGCTGCTGACGGACGTAACCGCAGGCGACGAGGGTGCGCATGAGGCGGTGGATGGTGGGGAGCGGGAGTCCGCTGCTTGCGGAGAGCTCGCTCAGCCCGACCTCGCCCCCGGCGTCGGCCATCCGCTCCAGGAGGTCGAAGGCGCGCTCAAGGGACTGGACGCCCCCGCTCGCGGCGGGCTTGGCGGCGTCGGTGGTGCTGGCGCTGGACGTCGGCACGTCAACGGTCCTTTCGGGGCAGGCGGGCAAGGCAGCAGCCTACCGGGCCGTCGGCCGGGGCACACGGTCCCGGTCCCGGCGTCAGTGCCGGTCAGGGGGTGTTTGTCCGGTGTCGGCGAGGGCCCGGGGCGGTCCGGGTCAGGCCCGCATGTGCGGAGCTACGTTCTACTGTACGGAATTCTCATTCCACTTTGTGGAAACCTCTAAGCCGGGTTCGCTGACGGCCGATGCTGGAAGTGTGCCCTTGACGACCCGTCGCCCGGAAGTGAAGACTCCTTTTCAACAGTTCGTTGAAATTCTCTTGTCTGCTCAGCGAGTCACTTGAAGAGAGGGGTACGGGTGGACGTCAACCTGGTCCTGCGCTCGACACGCGTCATCACCCCCGAGGGGACGCGGCCGGCGTCGATCGCCGTCTCCGGAGGGACGATCGCGGCCGTTCTGCCCTACGACGCCGAGGTACCGGCCGGTGCCCGGCTGGAGGACGTCGGCGAGGATGTGGTCCTGCCCGGGCTGGTCGACACCCACGTGCACGTGAACGACCCCGGCCGCACCGAGTGGGAGGGCTTCTGGACCGCCACCCGCGCGGCCGCCGCCGGCGGCATCACGACCCTGCTGGACATGCCGCTGAACTCGCTGCCGCCGACCACCACGGTGGAGAACCTGCGGGTCAAGCAGGAGGTGGCGCGCAGCAAGGCCCACATCGACGTCGGCTTCTGGGGCGGTGCGCTGCCGGACAACGTCAAGGACCTGCGGCCGCTGCACGACGCCGGCGTCTACGGTTTCAAGTGCTTCCTGTCGCCGTCGGGCGTGGAGGAGTTCCCCGAGCTCGACCAGGAGCAGCTGGCGACCTCGCTGGCGGAGATCGCGGGCTTCGGCGGCCTGATGATCGTCCACGCCGAGGACCCGCACCACCTCGCCGCCGCCCCGCAGCGCTCGGGCGGCGCGTACGCCGACTTCCTGGCCTCGCGTCCCCGGGACGCGGAGAACACGGCGATCGAGAACCTGATCAACCAGGCCCGCCGCCTCGGCGCCCGCGTCCACGTGCTGCACCTGTCGTCCTCCGACGCGCTGCCGGCCCTCGCCGCGGCGAAGGCCGAGGGCGTGAAGATCACCGTCGAGTCCTGTCCGCACTTCCTCACCCTCACCGCGGAGGAGATCCCGGACGGGGCGACGGAGTTCAAGTGCTGCCCGCCGATCCGCGAGGCGTCGAACCAGGACGCGCTGTGGCAGGGGCTCGCGGACGGCACCATCGACTGCATCGTCTCCGACCACTCGCCGTCCACCGCCGACCTGAAGACGCCGGACTTCGCCTCCGCGTGGGGCGGCATCTCCTCCCTCCAGCTGGGTCTGCCGGCGATCTGGACCGAGGCCCGGCGCCGCGGTCACTCGCTGGAGGACGTGGTCCGCTGGATGTCGGCGGGTCCGGCCCGGCTGGCGGGCCTGTCCCGCAAGGGCGCGATCGAGGCCGGCCGTGACGCCGACTTCGCGGTCCTGGACCCGGACGCCACCTTCACCGTCGACCCGGCCGATCTGGAGCACCGCAACCGGATCACCGCGTACGCGGGCAAGACCCTGCACGGCGTCGTGACCTCCACCTGGCTGCGTGGAGAGCGGATCGCCGACCACGGCACCCTCGCCGAGCCCTCCGGCCGCCTTCTCGAAAGGAACAACTGACGTGTCGTCCATACCCAGCTTCACCGGTGACGCCAGCCCCTACGGCGGCGGCGACCCGTACGCCGACTACCGGACGGCCGACTTCCCCTTCACCCAGTACGCGGACCTCGCGGACCGTCGGCTGGGCGCGGGCGTCATCGCTGCCAACGACGAGTTCTTCGCCGAGCGCGAGAACCTGCTGAAGCCCGAGGCCGCCGAGTTCGACCCCGAGCACTTCGGCCACAAGGGCAAGATCATGGACGGCTGGGAGACCCGCCGCCGCCGTGGCATCTCGGCCCAGCAGCCGCACCCCACCGAGGACGACCACGACTGGGCCCTCGTACGGCTCGGCGCCCCCGGCGTCGTCCGCGGCATCGTCGTCGACACCGCCCACTTCCGCGGCAACTACCCGCAGGCCGTCTCCGTCGAGGCGACCTCCGTGGCCGGCTCGCCCTCGCCCGAGGAGCTCCTCGCCGACGACGTGAAGTGGACGACGCTCGTCCCGCGCACCGCGGTCGGCGGACACGCCGCCAACGGCTTCGCCGTCGACGTCGAGCAGCGCTTCACGCACCTGCGCGTCAACCAGCACCCCGACGGCGGCATCGCCCGCCTCCGCGTCTACGGCGAGGTCGCCCCCGACCCGGCGTGGCTCGGCGTCCTCGGCACCTTCGACCTCGCCGCCCTGGAGAACGGCGGCCAGGTCGAGGACGCCTCGGACCGCTTCTACTCCCCGGCCACCAACACCATCCAGCCGGGCCGCTCCCGGAAGATGGACGACGGCTGGGAGACCCGCCGCCGCCGCGACAAGGGCAACGACTGGATCCGCTACGGCCTCGTCGCCGAGTCCGAGATCCGCGCCGTCGAGATCGACACCGCCTACCTCAAGGGCAACAGCGCCGGCTGGGCCGCGCTCTCCGTCGCCGCGGAGGGCTCGGAGGAGTGGACCGAGATCCTGCCCCGGACCCGCCTCCAGCCCGACACCAACCACCGGTTCGTGCTCGACACCCCGGCGGTCGGCTCCCGCGTCCGGATCGACATCTACCCGGACGGCGGCATCTCCCGCCTCCGCCTCTTCGGCTCCCTCACCGAGGCCGGTACGGCGCGGCTGACCGCCCGCCACCAGGAGCTCGGTGGCTAGCCCCCCCTGAACTGGGCGGGTACGACACCCCGCCCGGCCCGCGAGGGCGCACCGACCCGACAGCACCGGTGCGCCCTCGCGCCACTCCCTTTCGGGGCTCGGTTCACCTCCGGGCGCCCGGAGCCGGGCTCACGGCCCCGACCGTGCTCGGGGCCGCGCCCTTCGGCTCACTCGCCGGGCCGCACGGTCTGGGCGTTACGCCGCGTGCCCGCCGTCCACCGAGAACTCCGCGCCCGTCACGTACCGCCCGCCGGGTCCCGCGAGGAAGGCGACCATCGACGCCACCTCGTCCGGGGTGCCGAAGCGGCCGAGCGCCGTCATGGCCGCCTGCCCCTGCGCGTACGGCCCGTCCGCCGGGTTCATGTCGGTGTCGACGGGACCGGGGTGGACGATGTTCGCCGTGATGCCGCGCCCGCCCAGCTCCCGCGCGAGCGCCTTCGTCAGGCCGATCAGCGCCGCCTTGCTCATCGTGTAGAGGGTCCCGCCCGGGCCCGGCACCCGCTGGGTCATGCAGGTGCCGATCGTGACGATCCTGCCGCCCTCGGAAAAGCGCGCGGCCGCCGCCTGCGAGGCGAGGAAGGCCGCCCGGACGTTCACCGAGAGGACCCGGTCCACGTCCGCGAGGGAGAGCGACTCCAGCGGCCCCAGGACGCCCGCGCCGACGTTGTTCACCAGCACGTCGAGACGCCCGAGCGCGTCCGCCGCCCACTCCACCGCGCCCGCCGCGTCCCCGGCGTCGGCCGCGTCGGCCCGCAGGGGCAGCGCCCTGCGGCCGGCCGCCTCGATCCGCGCCGCGACCTCCTTGGCGCGGCCCTCGTCCTGGACGTAGGTGAAGGCCACATCGGCGCCCTCCCGGGCCAGCCGCACCGCCGTCGCCGCGCCGATCCCCCGGCTGCCGCCCGTCACCAGGACCGCCGTGCCGTTCATCGTGGACATCCCGAAACCTCCGTGAGTGACACCAACTGGTTGCGGGTTCAATGAAAGTCGGCGGCGCGCCGGGACGCTGGCGGGAATCGGACCCCGACTCACCGATGACTTCCGCCGGGCGGTGGAGTCGGAAGAGGTGGGACACGATGGTCCGGAGAACAGAAAGGGCATCCACCATGGCCACCCTCAGCCTCACCCAGTTCCTCACCCTCGACGGCGTCATCCAGGCTCCCGGAGGCCCCGAGGAGGACCCCAGCGGCGGCTTCGAGCACGGCGGCTGGTCCGTGCCGTACGGCGACGAGGACTTCGGGCGGCGGATCACCGAGATCTTCGCCCGGCCGACCGCCTTCCTCCTCGGCCGCCGCACCTACGACATCTTCTCGGGCTACTGGCCCAAGCACGACGACCCCGCCGACCCCATCGCCTCCAAGCTCAACCACCTCCCCAAGTACGTCGCCACGACCACCCTCACCTCCGCCGACTGGGAGAACACCACCCTCCTTCGCGGCGACATCGTCGAGGAGGTCGCCGCCCTCAAGGACCGCCTCGACGGCGAGATCCAGATGCACGGCAGCGCCGGCCTCGCCCGCACGCTCCTCGACCACGACCTCATCGACACCCTTCACCTGCACGTGTTCCCCGTGGTCCTGGGCACCGGCCGCCGCCTCTTCACCGACGGGGTCCGCCCCAGCGCCTTCCGCCTCACCGACGCGCGCACCACCGCCGCGGGTGTCGCCCTCCACACGTACGAGCTGGCCGGCCGCCCCACCTACGGCAGCTACTGATCCGTACCCCAGGAATGGTGTAGCCACCACGGGTCCGCCCCGGTTACGGTGATCGCTCCGAGTGCGAGCCGTCGAAGTCTCCACCCCGCTTCAAGAGTTGGAGAACCGGCCCGCGATGTCAGCTTCGATCGCCGCACCCGTGTCCCTCGGCGCGCCCCGCCGCGCCTGGCTCACCGACCTGCCCGTCCTGCTCGTCGCCGTCGTCTGGGGCGCCAGCTACCTCGCGGCCAAGGGCATCACCACCGGCCACACCGTCATCGCGGTCCTCGTGCTGCGGTTCGCCGTGGTGCTGCCCGTCCTCGTCGCCGCGGGGTGGCGCAGGCTCCGGGCCCTGAGCGCGGCCCAGTGGCGTGGAGCCGCGACCCTCGGGCTGATCCTCAGCGGGATCTTCCTCCTGGAGACGTACGGCGTCGTCCACACCTCCGCCACCAACGCGGGCCTGATCATCAGCCTCACCATGATCTTCACCCCGCTCGCCGAGGCCGCCGTCACCCGGGTCCTCCCTTCCCGCGGCTTCCTCGCCGCCGCCGCGCTCTCCGTCGCCGGTGTCGTCCTGCTGACCCAGGGCGGCGGATTCACCGCCCCCTCCCTCGGCGATCTGCTCATGCTCCTCGCCGCCCTCGCCCGTACCGTCCACGTCCTGGCCATGTCCCGGATCAAGGCGGTCCGCTCGGCCGACTCGCTCTCCCTCACCACCGTCCAGCTCGGCTCCGCCGTCGCCGTGTTCGCCGTCATCGCCGCCCTCCCCGGCACCGGCGCCTCACCCTGGGCCGTGGCCCTCGACTTCGGCCCGGGCGAGTGGGCCGGGCTCCTGTTCCTCTCCGTCTTCTGCACGCTCTTCGCCTTCTTCGTCCAGATGTGGGCCGTCCGCCGCACCTCCCCGTCCCGGGTCAGCCTCCTCCTCGGCACGGAGCCGCTCTGGGCCGCCGCCGCGGGCATCGCCCTTGCCGGCGACCGGCCCGGCGCCCTCGGCCTCGCGGGCGCGATCCTCGTTCTCGCGGGCACCAGTTGGGGTCGCCGTACGGCCGACACGGACGCCGGGTAGGTTCTTCGACCATGCGTTCACTGCCGTACGACATCGACTTCCGCGCTCGGGCCCGCCGCACCCAGGCCTGGGGACTCGGGCTCCTCGCCGTGGCCGCGCTCCTGTGGATCTGGCTCGCGGTGCTCCTCTTCACGCCCTACCAGACCGGTGAGTCCAGCCGCGAGTGCACCTCCCGGTTCACCAGCGAGAACCTCCACAACAACGAGAGCGACTGCGTGATCGAGCGCGACTGGCCCGAACTCCTCGCCGTCCTCGGCGCGTCCGTGCCCGTGGCCGTCGTCGGCGGCGTCCTCTACACCAGCGGCTCCGTCTCCCACCGCATGGCCGAGCACCTCGCCGAGGTCACCCGCCTCAACGAGGCGAGCGCCTGACCGGATCCGGAACCGCCGGAAGCCCCCCGGTCTCAGTCCTTCGCTATTCGGCTCGCCCCCGCCGCGAGCACCAGACCGAGGACCGCGACGACGATGTTCGCGAACAGCTCCCGGCCCTCCAGGAACCCCACGTTCTCCGTGAGGAAGCGGGTCAGACCCATGAAGTGGAACCAGCCGCCGGTCAACTCGCGGATCACCCCTGCCACGCCGGCCAGGAGCAGCAGCACCCCGAAGCCCTCAAGAAACTTCTTCATGATCCGATCATGGGCGGGAGGGCCGGACGGCCGCGTCCGCCGCTCGTCTACGGCCGCCGATACCAAAGTATCGACCTGAGCGACTCCGGTATCCCGACCGCCCGCAGACCCGGTGCACCGCCTCCGGCCTGCGTACATTTGCGGACATGACTCGCACGGACCGGCAGCGCTGGCTGCTCCCCTCCCACCTGGTCGAACCGGGCGGGAGCGGGGCCGCCCGGCCCCGCCGTACCGTCCGCGACTGGATCGTGGACACCTCGCTGTTCCTGCTCGCGGCCCTCGTCGGCCTCGTCGCCGCCGACACCAGCGCGCAGTACACCAGCGAGACCGTCACCCTCTTCGACCAACTGGCCGGCGCCGCCGCCTGCTGCGCCCTGTGGACGCGCCGTCGCCGGCCGGTCGGGCTCGCGGTCGCCCTGTCCGTGGTGAACATCTTCGCCCCGGTCGCCGCGGGCGCCCTCCTCGCGAGCCTGTTCAGCGTCGCCGTACGCCGGCCGTTCCGCGAGGTCGGCTGGATCGTGGCGTTCGCCGTCGCCACCTCCACCGTCCAGGTCTTCGTCCGCCCCGACCCCACCACGAACGTCGGGCTCTCCATCGCCCTCGGCTTCGTCCTCATCCTGCTCGTCACCGCCTGGGGCATGCTCGTACGCTCCCGGCGCCAGCTCGTCGAAGCCCTCAGGGAACGGGCCCGCCGCGCCGAGGCCGAGGCCGAGCTGCGCGCCGCCCAGGCCCAGCGGCTCGCCCGCGAGGCCATCGCCCGCGAGATGCACGACGTGCTCGCCCACCGCCTCACCCTGCTCAGCGTGCACGCCGGAGCCCTGGAGTTCCGGCCGGACGCCCCGCCCGAGCAGATCGCCCGCGCCGCGGGCGTCATCCGCGACAGCGCCCACGAAGCCCTCCAGGACCTCCGCGAGATCATCGGCGTCCTGCGCGCGCCCGGCGAGAACGGCGACGGCGAACGGCCCCAGCCCACCCTCGCCACCCTCGACTCGCTGGTCGAGGAGTCCCGCGAGGCCGGTACGGAGGTCGTCCTCGACACCACGGTCGACGATCCGGCCGCCGTGCCCGCCGCCACCGGCCGTACGGTCTACCGCATCGCGCAGGAGGGCCTCACGAACGCCCGGAAGCACGCCCCCGGCACGAAGGTCACCGTCACCGTCCGGGGCCGCCCCGGCGAAGGCCTCACCGTCGACGTCCACAACCCGGCTCCCGCGGGCCCGGTCCCGCACGTCCCCGGCTCCGGCCAGGGCCTCATCGGCCTCACCGAACGCGCCGCCCTCGCGGGCGGCCGGATGGAACACGGCCCGGCCCCCGACGGCGGATTCGCCCTGCACGCCTGGCTGCCGTGGCCGGCATGAACCTCCCGCCGCCCCGCCGCCCCGCCGCCCCGCCGCCCCGCCGCCCCGCCGCCCGGCAGCCCCCGCAGCTACCGTGGCCCCATGACCATCCGGCTGATCGTCGTCGACGACGACCCCCTGGTCCGTGCGGGCCTCACCCTCATGCTCGGCGGTGCCGACGACCTCGAGATCGTCGGTGAGGGCGCCGACGGCCGCGAAGTGCCCGAACTCGTCGCCCGGCACGCCCCGGACGTCGTCCTCATGGACATCCGCATGCCCCACGTGGACGGCCTCACCGCCACCGAACGCCTCCGCGCCCTCCCCGGCGCCCCGGAGGTCGTCGTCCTCACCACCTTCCACGCCGACGAGCAGGTGCTGCGCGCCCTGCGGGCCGGCGCCGCCGGCTTCGTCCTCAAGGACACCCCGCCCGCCGAGATCGTCGCCGCCGTCCGCCGCGTCGCCGCGGGCGACCCCGTCCTCTCGCCGGCCGTCACCCGCCAGCTCATGACCCACGTCGTGGAGCGGCAGCCGGAACAGCCCCGGCGCACCACGGCCGCCGCCCGCCTCGCCGAACTCGCCGACCGCGAGCGGGAGGTGGCCGTCGCCGTCGGCCGCGGCCGCTCCAACGCCGAGATCGCCACCGAGCTGTACATGAGCGTCCCCACGGTCAAGGCCCACGTCTCCCGCATCCTCGCCAAACTCGGCCTCAACAACCGTGTCCAGATCGCGCTCCTGGTGCACGACGCCGGGCTGTCGGAGGCCGAGGACGGCGTCTAGGCTCGGACGATGTCCGTCATCGATCTGGGGGAGTACGGCGCGGATTTCACCGCGAACCCTTATCCGTACTACGAGAAACTGCGCGAGGCCGGTCCCGTCCACCAGGTGCGCACACCCGACGGGGCCGTGGTCTGGCTGGTCGTCGGGCACGAGGAGGCGCGGGCCGCGCTCAACGACCCGCGACTGTCCAAGTCGCCGTCCGTGCTGGGGATGACGATGCTCGACGAGGAGCTCATCGGCCCCAATCTGCTGGTCCTCGACCCGCCCGACCACACGCGGCTGCGCCGGCTGATCGCCGGTGAGTTCACCGGGCGGCGCGTCGAGTCGCTGCGGCCCCGTGTCCAGCGGCTCACCGACGAACTCCTCGACGCCATGGAGCCGGCCGGGCGCGCCGACCTCGTCGACGCCCTCGCCTTCCCGCTGCCCATCACCGTCATCTGCGAACTCCTCGGCGTCCCGGCCGCAGACCGCGACGCCTTCCGCCGCTGGTCGAACGAGATCGTCGCGCCCAGCGGCGCGGAACCCGAGCGGGACGCCATCGAGAGCCTCGCCGCCTACCTCGGCGAACTCGTCGAGGACAAGCGGGCCGCCGGTCCCACCGACGATCTGCTCTCCGCCCTGATCACCGCACGGGCCGAGGACGGCGACCGGCTCTCCCTCCCCGAACTCTGCGGTCTCGCCTATCTCCTGCTGCTCGCGGGCCACGAGACCACCGTGAACCTCATCGCCAACGCGGTACGGGCACTGCTCACCCACCCCGAGCAACTCGCCGCGCTCAGGGCCGATCCAGGCCTGCTCGACGGCCTGATCGAGGAGACGCTGCGCTGGGAGGGGCCGGTGGAGACGGCCACGTACCGGTTCAGCCGGGAGCCCGTCGGGTTCGGGGAGACGGTGATCCCCGCGTACGAGCCGGTCCTCGTCTCCCTCGCCGCCGGCGGCCGCGACCCCGAGCGCTTCCCCGACCCGGACCGCTTCGACATCACCCGCGACCCGCGCGGCCATCTCGCCTTCGGGCACGGCATCCACTACTGCCTCGGCGCCCCGCTCGCCCGGCTGGAGGCGCAGGTCGCGCTCCGGACGGTTCTCGATCGCTTCCCCGGGCTGGAACTCGACGTGGAGGCCGGTTCGTTGGACTGGCTGCCCGGCATGCTCATGCGCGGGACCCGTCGTCTCCCGATCCGGTGGTGAACCCCTTGAGCGACCAGACCCCCGCCCTCGACCTCGACCTCGCCCGCAAGGTCCTCGACGCGCAGCCGTTCAGCCGGCTCGTCGGCGCCCGCATCACCGAATTCGGCGCGGGGCGGGCGGTGCTCGAGGTGGACCACCGCGAGGAGCTGAGACAGCAGAACGGCTTCCTGCACGGTGGGGTGCTCTCGTACGCGGCCGACAACGCGATCACCTTCGCCGCGGGCGCCGAGCTGGGCGCGGCCGTGCTGACGGCCGGGTTCTCCATCCAGTACGTCCGGCCGGCGAAGGGCGGCGTGCTGCGCGCCCGGGCGGAGGTGGTCCACGCGGGGCGGCGGCAGGCGGTGGTGCGCTGCGACCTGTCGACGGTCGACGAGGAGGGTGACGAGACGCTGTGCGCGGTCGCCCAGGGCACAGTGCTGTCGGCCGGCTGAACCGGTCGGCCGGACCCGGCCCCGCTCCCGCCGCGAGTGCCGGCCCGCTACCGGGGCCCCGCTCGTCACGGGTGCCGGCCCGCTACCGGGGCCCCGCTCGTCACGGGTGCTGGCCCGCTACCGGGTCGTCGCCCGCCACGGATGCTGGCCCGCTCCCCGGGCGTCGCCCGCCACGGGTGCCGGCCCGCTACCGGGGCCCCGCCCGCCACGGGTGCCGGCCCGCTACCGGGGCACCGCTCGTCACGGGTGCTGGACCGCTACCGGGCGCCGCTCCCGCCGCGACCGTTCGCAGGCCTCGGCGATCCGCAGCGCCGCCAGGGCCTCCCGGCCGTCGCACGGGTTGGGCGCCTCGCCGCGCACCAGGCGGACGAAGGCGTCCAGCTCCGCCTCGTACGCGGGGGCGAAGCGCTCCAGGAAGCCGGGCCAGGGCTTGCCCGGGGAGGGCGGGCCCTGCGGCTCCACCGAGGCGAGCGGGGACCGGTCGTCCAGGCCCACCACGATCTGGTCCCGCTCGCCCGCCAGCTCCATGCGGACGTCGTACCCCGCGCCGTTGCACCGGGTCGCGGTCGCCGTTACCAGCGTGCCGTCGTCCAGGGTGAGCAGGGCGGCGGCCGTGTCCACGTCGCCCGCCTCCCGGAACATCGCCGGGCCCCCGTCCGAGCCCGTCGCGTACACCTCGACGACCTCCCGGCCGGTCACCCAGCGGACGATGTCGAAGTCGTGCACGAGGCAGTCGCGGAAGAGACCGCCGGAGAGCGGCAGGTACGCGGCGGGCGGCGGCTCCGGATCGGACGTGACCGCCCGTACGGTGTGCAGCCGGCCGAGCCGCCCCGAGCGCACCGCCTCGCGCGCCGCACGGTAGCCCACGTCGAAGCGGCGCATGAACCCCAGCTGGAGGACCGTTCCCGCTGCCGTCACCGCGTCGAGCGCGGCCGTCGTCCCCGGCACGTCCAGCGCGATCGGTTTCTCGCAGAAGGCCGGCAGACCCGCACCGGCGGCGCGGGCGATGAGCTCCGCGTGCGCGGCCGTCGCCGAGGCGATCACCACGGCGTCCAGGGCGTGCCGGAGCAGCGCGTCCACGTCCGGCGCCGCCTCCGCGCCGAGCGCCCCGGCGACCCCGGCCGCCCGGACGGCGTCCGCGTCCGCCACCACCAGCGACTCGACCTCCGGGTGCCGGGCCAGCACACCCGCGTGAAAGCTCCCGATCCGTCCCGTACCGATCAGTCCGATGCGCATGGCCCCACCGTGGAGCCGGGCGGACCCGGGTGTCAAGGATTTGTCAGGACAACCGGACGTCACGACTTCCCGTCATCAGCGCCCCGGGCTACGCTCCCCCCGTGCCCAAGCAGTCCGGCTCGTCCCTGCCCCCGCTCGCCGTGGACCGCAGCAGCCCGGTCCCGCTCTACTTCCAGCTCGCCCAGCAGCTGGAGAGCGCCGTGGAGAACGGGACGCTGGCCCCGGGCACCCTCCTCGGGAACGAGATCGACCTCGCCACCCGCCTGGGCCTCTCCCGGCCCACCGTCCGCCAGGCCATCCAGACCCTCGTCGACAAAGGGCTCCTGGTCCGCCGCCGGGGCGTCGGCACCCAGGTCGTGCACAGCAGGGTGCGGCGACCGATGGAGCTCAGCAGCCTGTACGACGACCTCGCCGCCGCCGGCCAGCGCCCCGCCACCCGGGTCCTGGCCAACCGCCTCGAACCCGCCGCGGGACCGGTCGCGGCCGCCCTCGGCGTGCCGGAGGGCACCGAGGTCCGCTACCTGGAGCGGCTCCGTACCGCGCACGGCGAACCCATGGCGTACCTCTGCAACCACCTGCCCGCGGGTCTCGTCGAGCCCGACACCGGGCAGCTGGAGACCACCGGCCTCTACCGCATGCTCCGCTCCGCCGCGCTCACCCTGCACAGCGCCCGGCAGACGGTCGGCGCCCGCGCCGCGACCGCCGAGGAGGCCGCGCTGCTCGACGAGGCGGAGGGCGCTCCGCTGCTCACCATGGAGCGCGTCACCTTCGACGACACCGGCCGCGCCGTCGAGTACGGCTCCCACCTCTACCGGGCCACCCGCTACTCCTTCGAGTTCCAGCTGATGGTCCGTCCGTAGCCACTCCAGGGGGCCCCTCGCCAGTGCCAAGACCCGCATGACCGATACTGCAATGCACGCAGAAGGACACAAAGGAGGGCACGGCCTCGTGACCAGGCTTCGGACAGGAGGGGTACGCGCCGCAGTCGGCGCGGTCCTCGCCCTCGCACTCACCGCGGCGCTCGCCGGGTGCAGCAGCACGGGCGGCAAGCGGGCGGAGGACGCCCGGAAGGCCGCCGAGGCCCAGGGCAGGGCGGCCGTCGACACCCCCCGGTGGACGTTCGCCATGGTGACCCACTCGGGCGACGGCGACACCTTCTGGGACATCGTCCAGAAGGGCGCCAAGCAGGCCGCCGCCAAGGACAACATCAACTTCCTGTACGCGCACAGCGACGAGGCCCAGCAGCAGGCGCAGCTGATCGACTCGTACGTCGCCAAGGGCGTCGACGGACTGATCGTCACCCTCGCCAAGCCCGACGCCATGAAGGCCGCCGTCGAGAAGGCCGTCAAGGCCGGCATCCCGGTGATCACCGTGAACTCCGGCGCCGAACAGTCGAAGGCCTACGGGGCGCTCACCCACATCGGCCAGGACGAGACCGTCGCCGGCGAGGCCGTCGGCGAGGAGCTCGACAAGCGCGGAAAGAAGAAGGCCCTCTGCGTCCTGCACGAGCAGGGCAACGTCGGCCACGAGCAGCGCTGCGCCGGGGTGAAGAAGACCTTCGACGGCGAGCTCGTGAACCTGTACGTCGACGGCACCAACATGCCCGACGTCAAGGCCTCCATCGAGGCCAAGCTCCAGTCCGACAAGGCCGTCGACGCCGTCGTCACCCTCGGCGCCCCCTTCGCCGACACCGCCGTCCAGGCCGCCAAGGGCGCCGGCAGCAAGGCCGAGGTCGACACCTTCGACCTCAACGCCAAGGTCGCCGCCTCCCTGGAGGCCGGCACCCTCGGCTTCGCCGTCGACCAGCAGCCCTACCTCCAGGGCTACGAGGCCGTCGACCTGCTCTGGCTGTACCGCTACAACGCCGACGTCCTCGGCGGTGGCAAGCCGGTCCTGACCGGCCCCCAGATCATCACCAAGGACCAGGCCGCCGCGCTGAAGCAGTACGCGGATCGGGGCACCCGATGAGCTCCACCGCCCCGACCTCGGACGGTGTCGACCACGTCGACGAACGACTCCTCCGCACCACCCCGCTGAAGAAGCTGCTGGCCCGGCCCGAGCTCGGCTCGGTCGTCGGCGCGTTCGCCGTCTTCGTCTTCTTCGCGGTGGTCGCCGACAGCTTCCTGAACCCCTCCAGCCTCGGCACCGTCCTCTACGCGGCCTCCACCATCGGCATCATGGCCGTCCCGGTCGCCCTGCTGATGATCGGCGGCGAGTTCGACCTCTCCGCCGGTGTCCTGGTCACCAGCTCCGCGCTGGTCTCCTCGATGTTCAGCTACCAGATGACGGCGAACGTCTGGGTCGGCGTCGGCGTCTCGCTGCTCGTCACCCTGGCGATCGGCGTCTTCAACGGCTTCATGCTGACCCGCACCAAGCTGCCCAGCTTCATCATCACGCTCGGCACCTTCCTCATGCTGACCGGCCTGAACCTGGGCCTCACCAAGCTGATCAGCGGCACCGTCTCCACCAAGAGCATCGCCGACATGGAGGGCTTCCCCTCCGCCCGCAAGCTCTTCGCCTCGGAGGCGACGATCGGCGGCGTCGAGTTCAAGGTCACCATCCTGTGGTGGTTCGGCCTCGTCGCCCTCGCCACCTGGATCCTGCTCCGCACCCGCTTCGGCAACTGGATCTTCGCCGTCGGCGGCGGCGCCGACGCGGCCCGCGCGGTCGGCGTCCCGGTCTACCGCACGAAGATCGGCCTCTACATGGGCGTCGCCTTCTGCGCCTGGATCTCCGGCCAGCACCTGCTCTTCTCCTTCGACGTCGTCCAGTCCGGCGAAGGCGTCGGCAACGAGCTGATCTACATCATCGCGGCCGTCATCGGCGGCTGTCTGATCACCGGCGGATACGGCTCGGCCATCGGCTCGGCGGTCGGCGCCCTCATCTTCGGCATGACCAGCAAGGGCATCGTGTACGCCGAGTGGAACCCCGACTGGTTCAAGTTCTTCCTGGGAGCGATGCTCCTCCTGGCGACCCTGCTGAACGCCTGGATCCGCAAGCGCGTGGAGGCGACCAAGTGACGACCGACACCGCCCCTCTGGTGCAGCTGGACGACGTCAGCAAGTACTACGGCAACATCCGCGCCCTCGAAGGGGTCTCCCTTGAGGTCCGCGCGGGCGAGATCTCCTGTGTCCTCGGGGACAACGGCGCCGGCAAGTCCACCCTCATCAAGATCGTCGCCGGCCTGCACCGGCACGACGCCGGGACCTTCCGCATCGAGGGCGAGGAGGTGGCCCTCGCCAACCCGCGCGATGCCCTCGACCGGGGCATCGCCACCGTCTACCAGGACCTCGCCGTCGTCCCCCTGATGCCGGTCTGGCGGAACTTCTTCCTCGGCTCCGAGCCCACCAAGGGCTCGGGCCCCTTCAAGCGGCTCGACGTCGGCCTGATGCGGTCCACCACCCGTGAGGCGCTGCTCCGCATGGGCATCGACCTCCGGGACGTCGACCAGCCGATCGGTACCCTCTCCGGCGGCGAGCGCCAGTGCGTGGCCATCGCCCGCGCCGTCCACTTCGGAGCGAAGGTCCTCGTCCTCGACGAGCCGACCGCCGCGCTCGGCGTCAAGCAGTCCGGGGTCGTCCTGAAGTACGTCGCCGCCGCCCGCGACCAGGGTCTCGGCGTGGTTCTCATCACGCACAACCCGCACCACGCCTACCTCGTCGGCGACCGGTTCGTCCTCCTCAAGCGGGGCGTCATGGCCGCGAGCCACACCAAGGACTCCGTCACCCTCGACGAGTTGACCCGGCAGATGGCCGGCGGCAGCGAGCTGGAGGACCTGCGCCACGAGCTGGAACGCTCCTCCGCGTCGTAACGACATCACGGCCCCCTCACACCCCACCTGGCAGAATCGGAGCCGATGAGTACCTACCGTGACCTCGCCCACCGGGGAGCCGCCCGCGGGACCGTGCTGCGCACCGTCGGGACCCGGGAGCGGCGCTCCCACCTGACGGCGCCCCGGGTGCCGACCGTCGGCATCGACATCGGCGGTACCAAGGTGATGGCCGGCGTCGTCGACGCCGACGGCAACATCCTGGAGAAGCTCCGCACGGAGACCCCGGACAAGTCCAAGAGCCCCAAGGTCGTCGAGGACACCATCGTCGAACTGGTCCTGGACCTCTCCGACCGGCACGACGTGCACGCGGTCGGCATCGGCGCGGCCGGCTGGGTCGACGCCGACCGGGCCCGGGTCCTCTTCGCCCCGCACCTCGCCTGGCGCAACGAACCCCTCCGCGACGCCCTCCAGGGCCGCCTCGCCGTCCCCGTCATGGTCGACAACGACGCCAACACCGCGGCCTGGGCCGAGTGGCGCTTCGGCGCCGGACGCGGCGAGGACCACCTCGTCATGATCACCCTCGGCACCGGCATCGGCGGCGCCATCCTGGAGGACGGCCAGGTCAAGCGGGGCAAGTTCGGCGTCGCCGGAGAGTTCGGCCATATGCAGGTCGTCCCCGGCGGCCACCGCTGCCCCTGCGGCAACCGCGGCTGCTGGGAGCAGTACAGCTCCGGGAACGCGCTGGTCCGCGAGGCCCGCGAGCTGGCCGCCGCCGACTCCCCGGTCGCGTACGAGATCATCGAGCGGGTCAAGGGGAACATCCCCGACATCACCGGCCCCCTGATCACCGAGCTCGCCCGCGAGGGCGACGCCATGTGCGTCGAGCTGTTCCAGGACATCGGCCAGTGGCTCGGCGTCGGCATCGCCAACCTCGCCGCCGCCCTCGACCCGTCCTGCTTCGTCATCGGCGGAGGCGTCTCCGCCGCCGACGACCTGCTCATCGGCCCCGCGAGGGACGCCTTCCGCCGCCACCTCACCGGCCGCGGCTACCGTCCCGAGGCCCGCATCACCCGCGCCCAGCTCGGCCCCGAGGCCGGCATGGTCGGCGCCGCCGACCTCGCCCGGCTCGTCGCCCGCCGCTTCCGCCGCGCCAACCGGCGCCGCGTCGAGCGGTACGAACGGTACGAGCGCTACGCCCAGGCCCTGCGCAACGGGACCTCGGGCCGGGCCGCACGTACCCCCGAGGACCCCTCTTCATGACCCTGCCCCACCAGTCCGCCCCGCCCCGCCCCCCGCAGGACCGGCTGCCCGAGGACCGCCGGCACATGATCCGCCGCCGCTGGCTGACGGCGGTCATCATCGTGCTCCTCGTCGGCATCCCGGCCGGCTACCTCGTCATCTCCGCCGGCCAGAGCCGTGACAGCGGCCGCGACAAGGAGCGCGAGTCCTCGGCGGCCGGCCTCCAGGACAACTGGCCCTCGCTGATGAAGCGCCGGGTCTTCGAGATCCCGATCCCGGCCGGGGCCTGGGACGTCGCCTACTACGAGACCAGCAACTGGAAGACCAGCCGGCTGTACGTCCAGTTCACGACGACCGCCGGCGGCCTCGACGCCTTCCTCGCGGAGTCCGGGACCTCGCGCTCCGCGCTCACCTCGGGCCGGATCACCGTCGGCGAGCGCGACACCGACATCGCGGGCTGGACCTTCGCCGACGGCATGACCTGGGCGGGCACCACCGTGACCCGCGAGAAGCCCCGCCCCCACACCGCCATCACGGTCGACCTCACCGACCCGGCCTTCCCCCGCGTGTACGCGGTCTCCACCACCAGCCCCTGACGTCCCCCGGAAAGAGGCTTCCGGCTCGCGCCGCGGCGCGGGATCGCGTCCAATGGCGGCACGGGCCGGTCGGGGTCGGGAGGCGGGATGTCGTGGGCGACCCGGATGCGGAGCATCCGGACCGGAGCCGAGAGGCGCTTTCCCGTCCTCACGGAACTGACCGGGCGACTGGTCAGCGGGAACCTCCTGGACGCGGGCACCCGGCTCGCCGCCCAGGCCTTCCTCGCCGCCGTGCCGCTCCTCTTCGCCCTCGCCGCCTTCGCCCCGCTCGCGGTCCGCGACCAGCTGAGCGAGTCCCTCCGCGCCATGTTCGGCCTGACCGGGTCGTCCGACCAGCAACTCCAGCAGGTCCTGGACCAGACGACGTCCGACGAGGCGCGGGAGGCCACCGGGGTCGTCGGCGCGGTGGTCGCCCTGGTGTCGGCCACGAGCTTCAGCCGCGCGATGGCCAGGGTGTGCGAGCGGGCCTGGGGACTGCCCAAGGCGGGGACCCGGATCGCGGCCTGGCGGTGGATGGTGTGGCTCCTCGCCCTCGTGGTCGTGGTGCTCCTCCAGGCCCCCATCCGCGACGGCTTCGGGGCCGGCGGCTGGCTGGGCCTGCCGCTGTACTTCCTGGTCAGCACGGGAGTGTGGCTGTGGACCCAGCACCTCCTGCTCGCCAAGCGGGTGGCCTGGCTGCCCCTGCTGCCCGGCGCCGTCCTGGCGGGCACCGCCTCGACCGTCCTCGGGATCACGGCCCGCCTCTACATGCCGGGCGCGCTCAACCGGGCTCTGGGCGAGTACGGCTCGCTGGGCCTGGTCCTGACGATGCTGTCCTGGCTGATCGTGGTCTGTGCCGCGCTCACCTTCGCCTTCACGATCGGGGCGGTCCTGGCCCAGGAACCGCCGCTCGACCGGTACCTGGGCACGAACCGGGAGTGACCCCCGGCGGTCAGCCGACGAAGTGCGTCTCCGGTACGGAGCGCCCCGAGGGGATCTCCGCCCGCGTCAGCTTCTCGCCCTCGACGTCGAGGTCCGGCAGGAGCCGGTCGAGCCACCTCGGCAGCCACCAGGCGGACCTGCCGAGCAGGGCGAACAGGGCGGGCACGATGGCCATCCGGACGACGAACGCGTCGAAGAGGACGGCGGCGGCGAGACCGAACCCGATCATCTTCACGAAGTCGTTGTCCTCCACGACGAAGCCCGAGAAGACGCTGGTCATGATGATCGCGGCCGCGCTGACGACCCGGCCGCCGTACCGGAAGCCGGTGACGACCGCCTCGCCGGGACGGGCGCCGTGGACGTACGCCTCGCGCATCCGGGAGACCAGGAAGACCTCGTAGTCCATCGCGAGGCCGAACACGACACCGATCATGAAGATCGGCAGGGTGCTCATCACCGGGCCCGGCTGGTCGACACCGAAGAGGTCGGCGAGCCAGCCCCACTGGAAGACGGCGACGACGGCGCCGAGGGCCGCGCCGACGGACAGCAGGAAGCCGAGGGCCGCCTTGAGCGGGACGAGGACGGAGCGGAAGACCAGCATCAGCAGGAGGAAGGCGAGGCCGACGACCAGGGCGAGATAGGGGAGGAGGGCGTCGTCCAGCGTCTGCGAGAAGTCGATGAACATGGCGGTCTGGCCGGCGACCAGGATCTCCGTCGCGCCCGTCCGCCGCTCCGTGCCCTCCGCCGTCGCGCGCAGGGAGCGCACGAGTTCCTCGGTCCTGCTGTCCGTGGGGCCGGTGGCGGGGACGACGGTGATGAGGGCGGTGTCGCCCGAGGCGTTCACGGTGGCGGGGGAGACGCCAGCGACCCCGGGGACCTCTTCCAGGGTCGTGCTGACCCGGGCGGCGGCCTTCTTCGCGTCCTTCGCCTCGACGGTGACCGTCAGCGGCCCGTTGAAGCCGGGGCCGAAGGAGTCGGACAGCAGGTCGTAGGCCTTGCGCTGGGTGGTGTGCGGGGCCATCGAGCCCTCGCCCGGCAGGCCCAGTTCGAGGCTCGCGGCGGGTACGGCGGCGGCGCCCAGGCTCACGACGCCGAGGAGGAGCACGGCGACGGGGTGGCGCAGCACGAGGCCGGCCCAGCGGGCGCCGAGGTTGGGCCTGCGGCGGGCCGCGCGCCTGTCGGCCTTGCGCTGCTGACGAGCGGACAGCGGCTTGCCGGTGTACTGCTTCCGGTCCCTGCGGGCGAGGACCCTGACGGGCGCGAAGCCGAGGAGCGCAGGGACGAACGTGACGGCGACCAGGACGGCCACGGCGACCGTCCCGGCGGCGGTCAGGCCCATCTTGGTGAGCATCGGGACGTTCACCACCGCGAGCCCCGACAGGGCGATGATCACGGTGAGGCCGGCGAAGACGACGGCCGAGCCGGCGGTGCCCACGGCCCGCGAGGCGGCCTCCGCTCGTTCGCGGCCCTCGGCGATCTCGGAGCGGTAGCGGGAGACGATGAACAGGGCGTAGTCGATGCCGACGGCGAGGCCGATCATCATCGCGAGCGTGGAGGTGGTGGACGACAGGCCGAGGGTGGCGCCGAGCGCGGTGATGGCGCTGATGCCGATGCCGACGCCGATCACGGCCGTGAGCAGGGGCATTCCGGCGGCGATCAGGGACCCGAAGGTGAGGAGCAGGACGGCGGCGGAGACGAGGATGCCCAGCTTCTCGCCGGTACCGCTCATCGCCTGCTCGATCTCGACGGCGTCACCGCCCGCCTCGACGGTGAGTCCCGCGTCCCTGGCCCGCTCCATCGCGCCGGTGAGACCGTCGTGCGCCGCGTCGGTCAGCTCGGTGGCCTTCGCCTTGTACGTGACGTAGGCGTACGCGGTCGTACGGTCACCGCTCACGGCCTTCGCCGCGAACGGGTCGGCGACGACCGCGACTTGAGGCGCCTTGGCCAGCTCGGCGACGAGCCGCTCGACCTGTGCCCTGCGGGCGGGGGAGGTGATCTCCTCGGTGCCGGGGGCGCGGACGACGACGCGGGCGGCGGCACCGTCCGCGCGGGCGTCCGGGAACTTCTCCTGCAGGAGGTCGAAGGCCTTCTGCGATTCGGTGCCGGGCATCGAGAAGGTGTCGGCGGGCGGGGCGGCGGCGGTGGAGGCCGCGAAACCCGCTCCGAAGAGGGCCAGCAGCCAGAGGAGGACGACCAGGCCGCGCCTGCGGAAGGCGAAGCGGCCCACTCGGGAGAGAAAAGTGGCCATCGGGGAGAAGTCCTGTCGATAGGGAGAGTGTGGCGCGGGTGGTGCCACTGGTGCCACGGGTGGCGTCGCCGGAATGGGCGGGCGATAGAGGGCCTGAGCCCCTCGAAGGAAGAGAGTGGCACCAAAGTGGCGCCATGACAAGTCAATGTGGCGCCACGTGGCATCAAGGGGTATCGGAGGTGCCAGGGGCGCATGCGGCCGAGACGACGAAGCCCCACCGGAGAGCCGGAGCTCCGGTGGGGCCGTGCGCGGTGCCGCGCGAGGGCGGCGACCGCCGCTGGCTGATTGTCTTCAGGCCGGTTTGAGGCGTCCCGCGTTCGCTGTAACGTACCGCTGACCTAGTCCATATGACTGTCCGAAAGTTGAAGCGGGGGCTGCCGGGGATGTCGACGATCGGTCTGGCCGCGGCCATCGAGGAGCTGCGGCAGGAGCTGTACGAGGCGCAGAGGACGGGCGTCGGCCAGCAGTTCGCCTTCGGTGTCGAGGAGGCGGAGCTGGAGCTCCTGCTCGAACTCCGCCAGTCCGTGAAGGGCGACGGCAAGCTCTCCTTCGGCGTCGTCACCGTCGGCGGGGGCGGCGAGCAGACCACCGTACGCACCCACAAGCTCAAGATCCGGCTGTCCGTCGCGGACAAGGCCGCCGGCGGCACCCGACCCGAGGTCAGCGACGACGAGAGCGGGTCCTGGGACGACGAGGAGTGACGTGGATCCGGCCAGACTGGCACTGATCCGCAGCGGCACCCAGGACGAGACCCGCAGCACCGGGTCCGGCTATCTGATCGGCCCGCGCCTCGTGCTGACCGCCCGTCACGTCCTGGTGGACCGGGAGACCGGCGAGCTGCTGCCGAGGATCTCGGCGCGCATCGGCCACTTCGAGAACGGCCCGGCGCACACCGTCGACGCCGAACTGCTGTGGACCCCCGCGGACGGACCCGACGTCGCACTGCTGCGCGTCGACCACGACGTGGACGTGCCCGGCGGCGTCGTCTGGGGCCGGCCCGCCGGCCGCGTGCCGCTGCCGTACCAGGGCCTCGGCTACCCGAAGGCCGCCGCCGCCGGCAAACGCGGCGTCGAATACCTGCGGGGAACGCTGGTGCCCCTCTCCGGCTCCGGGCGGCACTACGTGCTCGACCAGGGGCCCGCTCCCGTCCCCGGCGCGGACGGCAGGAACGCCTGGGGCGGGGCGTCCGGCGCCGCGGTCTTCTGCGGCGACGTACTCGTCGGCGTCGTCGTCCAGGAACCCGAGGCGTACGGCGCCCGGCGGCTGCTCGCCGTACCCGCGCACTCCTTCGTCCAGGACCGCGACTTCCTCGACCACCTCGCCCGGCACGCCTGCGCCTGCCCCGAACTGGTCACCATCGGCGTGCCCGCGCCTCGGGCCGCACCCGGCGCCGAGCGCACGCCCGCCGAACGCGAGCTGGAGAAGCTGCTCCTCCCGCTCTTCACGGACCCGGCCGCCCGCACCGCCTACGCGCGGGAGCTGGCCGGCGAACTCGGCTACGAGACGGACGACTACACCCCCACCACCTCCGACCTCGTCGCCCTCCTCCAGGCCCACCCCCGCGCGCCCGCCGCACTCGGGCAGGCCCTGGCCCCGCGCGTCGCGGACCCGGCGTTCCGCTCCCGCCTCACCGCCTTCCTCACCCAGGCGCGGGCGCTCGGCTGCGGGCCCCTGCTCGCACCCGCCGAGTTCGACGAACTCCTCCATCTCCTGGGCGGGACCGTCCGCGAACAGCCCGCGCTGCTGCATCTGGCCGCCCGCGACGCACTGCCGTACGCCGTGCTGCCCGACGGCCTCGCCCGCCCCCGCATCGAGGAGGACGAGCTCGGCCCCACCATCGAGGCACTGGAGGAACTGCCGGACGGAGAGAGCGTCCCCGAGGGCAGCCCACCCGTCCCCGCGCTGCTCCGCCTCGTGGAGTACGTGGGAGCCTCCGTCGACGGCGAACGACAGCACCGGCTGCGCGCCTGGTCGCAGCAGACCGCCGACCGGATCGGCATCCACGGCGACGCGCTCAGGGAGCGGCGCGGGGACGCCGTGCAGTGGGCCAGGCGGCGCGGAAACGCGCTCGTCTCGCGTGTCGTCATGGAACTGGAGCACAGCGGCGCCGCGGACGGCGACCGGTACCGGTGCCGGATCCGGATCGACCGCGCCGACGGCACCCGGCGGATCCTCAAGGACCCGTCGTCCGAACCGAAGACGCCGCAGCAGGCCGCCCGCGCCCTCGCCGATGCCGTCAGCGCCGCACGGCAGGAGCCCGGCCAGGGCGACCACGTGCCCTGGGTGACCGTCGTGGTCGACCGGCACGGTCTCCACCTGGCCGTCGACGAATGGGAGCCCGGGGCACCCGAGGACCTCTTCCCCTCCTGGCCGATCGGGGCGGAGTACCAGGTCTCCTTCAGCTGCCCGGAATTCGACCGGATCGCCGCCGACCGGGTCCATGACCAGGAACGCCGCTGGAAGAAGGGCCGGACGGCGGTGCTCGTCACCGGCCCGGCCTGCGGCGACTGGAGAAAACTGCGGCACCTGCTCGTGACCGAACACCGCGACACCGCCCGCGTCGTCCTCCACGGCCCCGCCGACCAGCGCAAGGCCTGGCTCCAGGTCTGCCTCGCCCTCGGAGTCCCCGTCGTGCTGTGGGACCGTGACGCCACCGGATACGAGGACGCCGAGCGGCTCGGCGAGCTGGCACCCGCCGACGAGCTCGAGGGACTCGCCGAGCGGGTGCGCGTCTTCCGCAGCCGCACCGCCGCCCAGCCGGAGGAACGCCGGGCCCGCCCCTCACTCGTCTGGGAACCCGAGAGCTCCCACCCGAGGACCGAGCAGCTCCACCTGAGGGACCCCTGGAGAGGAACCCACGCGTCATGACCACCTCACAGCAGCCGGACGCCACGAGCACCGACGGGAACGGCTGGCACCTCTTCCACGGGGACGGCGAGCGCCGCGACGTCGTCTTCCCCGAAGCACCCCCGTGGCGGCGCTTCGGTCGACCGGAGTCCAGCACCGGGGACACGGTCCCCCACCCCCGTCCGTACCTCATCGGACCCGACGAGGTCGACGTGGTCAACGCCGCGCTGCACCTGCGCCGGCCGCTCCTCGTCACCGGGCAGCCCGGCACCGGCAAGTCCTCCCTGGCCCACGCCATCGCCCACGAACTCGGGCTCGGCCGCGTCCTGCAGTGGCCGGTGAACAGCCGCTCCACCCTGCAGGACGCCCTCTACCAGTACGACGCCGTCGGCAGGCTCCGCGAGGCGACCCTGCCGCGGGACAGCGACGGCGCGGAACCCGACATCGGCCAGTACATCCAGCTCGGCCCCCTCGGCAACGCCCTCGCACACCGGGAAGGCCCGCGCGTCCTCCTCGTCGACGAACTCGACAAGGGCGACGTCGACCTCCCCAACGACCTGCTGACCGTCTTCGAGGAGGGCGAGTTCGTCATCCCCGAACTCGCCCGGCTGCCCAGGAACCACGCCCCCGTCCACGTACAGACCGACGATCCCGACCGGCCCGCCCCCGTCGAGCGCGGCCACGTCCGCTGTGCCGAGTTCCCCGTCGTCGTCATCACCAGCAACGGCGAACGCGAGTTCCCGGCCGCCTTCCTGCGCCGCTGCATCCGCCTCGACCTCCCCGAACCCGACGAGCGGCGACTGCGGGAGATCGTCGCCGCGCACCTCGGGGACACGGCCCTGGAGCAGGTGGACGACCTCCTGGAGGCCTTCCTCGAACGCCGCGCGGCCGGCGAACTCGCCACCGACCAGCTCCTCAACGCCGTCTTCCTCCGCAAGGGCGGCGTGAACCTCGAAGCGGGCGCCCTGCTCCAGGCCGTCCTGCACCGGCTCGGCGGAGCCCTGTGACGCCGTGATCACACGCGTGACGAAACTCCTGGCCGACAGCGGGGCCGAACTGTCCCGTGAAGAGCTCCTCGACGCCCTGTGGCTGGCCGAAAAGCTGCCACGGGGCGCCGGGCCCCTGGCGCGAGCCGCGGAGCAGAACACGGCGCCCCGCCGCACCGGCGCGTCGGCGCAGCGGCCCGGGACGCCTGACACCTCGGACCCGGAGTCCCCGTCCGCCGAACCGCACCGGCCGCCGCGGTCCGTCCACCCGCTCCTCGCCGCCGCGGCGGGGAACCAGACCACCGGGGACGAGGCCGTCGTCCTCACCCCTGCCCACCCCGTCGGCGTCCCCGACCGCCACTCCCTCGGCACCGGCCGTCTCCAGCTGGAGAAATCCCTCCGACCGCTCAGACAGCGCTTCCCCGACCGGCGCCGGCACGCCCTCGACGTCCCCGGCACCGTCACCGCCATGGCCGAGACGGGGGTGCCCGAGACCGTCACCCGCCCGCTGCGCACCCGCTGGCTCACCCTCGCCCTCGTCGTCGACGACGGCATCTCCATGGTCCTGTGGCAGCGCCTCGCGGCGGACGTCCGGGCCCTGATGGAACGCGCCGGCTCGTTCCGCGACGTCCGGGTCCACGGCCTCGACACCCGCGACGGCGCCCCGACGCTGCGGAGCAGTCCGTTCCGCTACCACACCCGTCCCGAGTCCGTGAAGTCCCTGTGCGACCCGACGGGGAACACCCTCGTCCTCGTGGTCAGCGACGGCGTGGGGGAGGCCTGGCGGGACGGCGGGATGCGGCGGGTCATGGAGCGGTGGGCCCGCTCCGGACCCACCGCGATCCTGCACGCGCTGCCGGCGCGGCTGTGGGCGAGTACGGGGATCGCGGCGCGGCCCTGGCAGGTCACCACCCCCGGCCGCGGCGGGCCGACCCGGGCCTGGCAGGTCACCGACCCCGACCTGCCGCCGGAGCTCGTCCGCTACGACTCCGTCCCCGTCCCGGTCCTCGAACCGACGCCGGAGGCCGTCGGCGACTGGGCCCGGCTCGTCGCCGCGCCGGGGGGCACGGCGCTCCTGCCGCTGTGGGACGACGCGCCGTCCGGCCCCGCGCCGTCGGGCGCCGCCGGGCCGTCCGGACCGGCGGGCGCCGAGGCGGTCCTCCGCTTCAAGGAGGCCGCGTCCCCGGAGGCGTACCGCCTCGCGGCCCACGTGGCGGCGGTGGCACCGGTGACGCCCCCGGTGATGCGCCTGGTCCAGGCCGCGGTCGGTCCCCCCACGGACCCGGGGCACCTGACGGAGGTCTTCCTGGGCGGCCTGATGCACGAGGTCGACCCGACGTCCGCACCGGAACGCCTGCCGCACCTGCGCCGCTTCGACTTCGATGCGGACGCCCGGCGCGCCCTCCTGAGTGCGGTCCCCCCGAAGGACCTCCTCCACACGGCCGAGACCGTCACCCGCCGCATCGAATCGGCCATCGGCCGTGCCTCGGTCTTCCCCGCCTGGGTCGGCCACCCGGACGGCGTGGCGGTCGTCGAGGACACGGGGCGGTCGTTCGGGTGGATCCGGACGCAGGTGCTGACGCGGTTGGGGATCAAGCCCTTGCCGGAGAACCGGGAAGCGGAAGCGCCCCACCACGACCCGCGAAGTCCCGTACCTGGCGCTCCGACCGCGGAAAGGTCCGGGACACGGATTCCGGCCCCGCACCCCGCCGGCGACTCCCGGGGACAGGCGGGGCGAACCGTCGAGTCCGTTGCCCTGGAGGAGCAGGTCCTCGCCGACCGTGAGCGGGTGCTGGGGCCGGAGCACCCCGACACGCTCGCTGCCCGTACCGACCTGGCGCTCGCCTACCGGCAGGCGGGGCGCCCCGACGAGGCCGTCACCGTGCTGGAACGGCTGCTCGCCGACGCCGGGCGGACCTTGGGTCCGGACCATCCCGACACGCTCACCGCGCGGGCCGACCTGGCGTTCACCCTGTGGCATTTGGAGAGGCTCGACGAGGCGATCGCCCTGCAGGAGCAGGTGCTCATGGACTCGGAGCGGGTGTTGGGCCCGAAGCATCCCGACACGCTGACGGCCCGTGCGGACCTCGCCCTGTCCTTCAGGGACGCGGACCGGACCGACGAGGCCATCGCCCTACAGGAACAGGTGGTCGCCGACTGCGAGCTCGTCCTGGGACCGGAGAATCCCCAGACCCTCGAAGCCCGTGCCGACCTGGCCTTCAGTTTCTGGCAGGTCGACCGGACCGATGAGGCCATTTCCCTGCAGGAAGAAGTCCTCGCTGCCCGTACGCGGGTGCTGGGCCCGGAGCATTTCAGCACCCTTTCCGCCGGTGCCGACCTTGCCGTGTCGTTGAGGCAGGCGGGGCGGATCGACGAGGCCATCGCCTTGGGGGAGCGGGTGCTCGCCGACCGCGAGCGGACTCTGGGGCGGGAGAGCGAGCACACCTTCGATGCTCGCGCGGCCCTCGCGACCTCCTACGAGTACGCGGGGCGGATCGATGACGCCATCGCCCTGGGGCAGCAGGTGCTCGCCGACCGGGAGCAGGTTTCCGGTCCGGCGCATTCCGCCACCTTCCAGGCCCGGATCGCCCTTGCCTTCTCCTACGGGAGGGCCGGGCGGTTCGGTGATGCCATCGCCCTGGAGGAGCGGGTGCTCGTCGACTCCGAGCGGGTGCGGGGTCCGGAGCATCCCGACACCATCGTCGCGCGTGCCGACCTCGCGCGTTCCTACAGGCGGGTGGGGCGGTTCGATGAGGCCATCGCCCTGGAGGAGCGGGCGCTCGTCGACTTCGAGCGGGTGTTGGGTCCCGAGCATTCCGACACCCTCGCCGCGCGTGCCGCACTCGCCTTCACCTACGGGACGGTGGGGCGGTTCGATGAGGCCATCGCCCTGGAGGAGCGGGTGCTCCTCGACTCCGAGCGGACGCTGGGTCCGGAGCACCCCGACACGCTCACCGCCCGTGGTGACCTCGCCTTCACCTACATGAAGGCGGAACGGACCCAAGAGGCGCTCACTCTGCAACAACGCCTGATAGCGGACCGTGGACGGATCCTGGGTCCGGAGCATCCGGACACCATCGCCGCCCGCGCCTCCCTCGCCATCTCCTACTACCAGATGGGGCGGACCGACGAGGCCATCGCCTTGGAGGAGCCGGTCCTGGCGGACCGGGAGCGGATTCTCGGGCCGGAGCATCCCGACACCATCACCGCCCGGGCCTCCCTCGCGACCTCCTACTACCGGATGGGGCGGACCGACGAGGCCATCGCCTTGGAGGAGCCGGTCCTGGCGGACCGGGAGCGGATTCTCGGGCCGGAGCATCCGGACACCATCGCCGCCCGCGTCAACCTCGCCTACTCCTACCGGCAGGCGGGGCGCACGCATGCGGCCATCGCCCTGGAGGAGCGAGTCCTCGCCGACCGAGAGCGCATCCTCGGGCCGGAGCATCCCGACACCGTCGCAGCACGCGCCAACCTCGCCTCCTCCTACACGCGGGCGGGGAGAACCCGTGAAGCCGACGCCCTGGAGGAACGGGACCTCGGGGACCGCGCGCCGTACCCGGACCGCCGCGGCTAAGATGCGTCCGGTGGAGGTGTAACCGTCGGTACGGCCTGTCTTTCCCGGCCCCCCGGCCAAGGAGGGCCGGGCGCGAGATGAGAGGGTCTTGCGGGTGAGTGAGACAGCGACGAACACCCTGCAATACCGTGTCGACGGGCGCGAGGACGCCCCGGTCCTGGTCCTCGGGCCGTCTCTCGGGACCACCTTTCACATGTGGGACCGGCAGATACCGGAGCTCAGTCGTGACTGGCGGGTCGTCCGGTTCGATCTGCCGGGGCACGGGGGCGCGCCCGCCGAGCCCTTCACCTCCGTCGCCGAGCTCGGCGACCGGCTCCTCGCCACGCTCGACGCGCTCGGCGTCCAGCGTTTCGGTTACGCGGGCTGCTCCCTCGGCGGTGCCGTCGGGCTCGACCTCGCCCTCCGCGCGCCCCACCGGGTCGCCTCGCTCGCCCTGGTCGCCACCTCGCCCCGCTTCGGCACCGCCGACGAGTTCCGGCAGCGGGGGGTGATCGTGCGGGCGAACGGTCTCGAGCCGATGGCCAGGACGGCGCCCGAGCAGTGGTTCACCCCGCTCTTCGCCGGCGCGCAGCCCGCCATCGTCGACTGGGCCGTCCAGATGGTCCGTACGACCGACCCGGCCTGCTACATCGCCGCCTGCGAGGCCCTCGCCGTCTTCGACGTCCGTGAGGCCCTCGGCAGCATCGGCATCCCCGCCCTCGTCCTGGTCGGTTCCGAGGACCAGGTCACCGGCCCCGCCGAGGCCCGCACCCTGGTCGCCGGGATCGCCGACGCCCGGCTCGCCGTCGTGCCCGGCGCCTCGCACCTCGCGCCGGTCGAGCAGCCCGCCGCCGTGACCGACCTGCTCACCGAGCACTTCGCGGGCGTCGTCCCGGAGGCCGGCGGTCCTGCGGCCGTGCCCCCGGCGCCCGTCCCCGTCGCCGAGCCCGTCCCGGCCGCCCCCGCCGCCGAGCCCGTCGAGGCCGGCCGGCCCGACCCGTACGAGCAGGGGCTCGCGCTGCGCCGCGAGGTCCTCGGTGACGCGCACGTCGACCAGGCCCTCGCCGACGACCCCGACGGCGCGTTCCAGGAGCTCGTCACCCGGTACGCCTGGGGTGAGGTCTGGAGCCGTGAGGGGCTCGACCGACGCACCCGCAGCGTCGTCACCCTCACCGCCCTCATCGCCGGCGGCCACCGGGAGGCCCTCGCCGACCACACCCGCGCCGCCCTCCGCAACGGCCTCGCGCCGGAGGAGCTGCGCGAGATCGTCCTCCACGCGGGCGCGTACTGCGGTTTCCCGGCCGCCGAGACGGCCCTGCGGGTGGTCACCCGCGTCATCAAGGAGCAGACGACGCCCCCGGCGTAGCCTGGGCGCGTGAAGCTGACGAAGAAGTCCCACGCCTGCGTGCGGCTGGAGAAGGACGGCCGCACGCTCGTCCTCGACCCCGGCATGTTCACCGAGGAGGACGCCGTCCTCGGAGCCGACGCGCTGCTCGTCACCCACGAGCACCCCGACCACTTCGACGAGGGCCGGCTGCGCGCCGCCCTGGACGCCAACGAGGCCGCCGAGATCTGGACGCTGCGCAGCGTCGCCGAGCGGATCTCGGCGGCCTTCCCGGGGCGGGTGCACACCGTCGGGCACGGCGACACCTTCACGGCGGCCGGCTTCGACGTCCAGGTCCACGGCGAGCTGCACGCGGTGATCCACCCGGACATCCCGCGCATCACCAACGTGGGCTACCTCGTCGACGGCGCCGTCTTCCACCCCGGCGACGCGCTCACCGTGCCCGACCACCCCGTGGACACGCTGCTGCTGCCCGTCATGGCCCCCTGGAACAAGATCTCCGAGGTCATCGACTACGTGCGCGAGGTCAAGCCGCGCCGGGCGTACGACATCCACGACGCCCTGCTCACCGATCTCGCCCGGCCCATCTACGACCGGCAGATCGGCGAGCTCGGCGGCACCCGTCACGCGCGTCTCGCCTCCGGGGCGTCCACCGAGCTCTGAGCGGCGCGAGGGCCGACTGTCACACCCCGCCAGTAGGCTTGCGCTCATGCGCATCGCCACCTGGAACGTCAATTCGATCACCGCCCGGCTGCCCCGGCTCCTGGCCTGGCTGGAGAGCAGCGGCACCGACGTGCTGTGCATCCAGGAGACCAAGTGCACCGCCGAGCAGTTCCCCACCGAGGAGCTGCGCGCGCTGGGCTACGAGTCGGTGGTCAACGCCACCGGGCGGTGGAACGGCGTGGCCCTGGTCTCCCGGGTCGGCCTCGACGACGTGGTCACCGGCCTGCCGGGCGGCCCGGAGTACGAGGGGTTGGAGGAGCCCCGGGCGATCTCCGCGACCTGCGGCCCGGTCCGCGTCTGGTCGGTGTACGTGCCGAACGGCCGCGAGGTGGCGCACGAGCACTACGCGTACAAGCTGCGCTGGCTGGAGGCGCTGAAGGCGGCCGTCGCGGAGGACGCGGCGGGCGAGCGGCCCTTCGCGGTCCTCGGCGACTACAACATCGCCCCGACCGACGACGACGTCTGGGACATCGCCGTCTTCGAGGGAGCCACGCACGTGACGGAGCCCGAGCGGGCCGCGCTCGCCGGACTCCGCGAGACCGGTCTCGCCGACGTGGTCCCGCGCCCCCTCAAGTACGACCACCCCTTCACGTACTGGGACTACCGCCAGCTCTGCTTCCCGAAGAACAAGGGCATGCGCATCGACCTGGTCTACGGCAACAAGCCCTTCGCCGAGGCGGTCTCCGACAGCTATGTGGACCGCGAGGAGCGCAAGGGCAAGGGCGCCTCGGACCACGCGCCCGTCGTCGTCGACCTCGACGTCTGAGGCCGATCAGGATGATCACCGCGCGCCGGGTGGTCGACCGGGAGGTGACGGTGCGAGGCTGTTCGGATGAACATCCCGTTTCTGGACATCTGGCGCAAGCGACATGAGCCCGAGCCGGCCGGCTCCCCCCTGGCCGCGGCCTTCGACCGCGACCCGGAGGGAGTGGCCGAGCTCCTCTCCGAGTGCGAGCTGCTGCGTTCCCGCGTCGGGGAGGCCGGGGTGGCCCTGGACGACACCCCGCGCTCCCTGCAGGAGCTCGATCAGCTGCCGCCCCGCTGGCGAAACGATCCTGAGGAGCTTCCCTGGTTCGGCAACGACGCCGGTCTCTACCTCGGCACCGTGATCGTCCGGAACGTGCCGGGCGCCCGGTGGCAGGTGTGGCCCGGCGGCGGCCCCGTCGTGCGGCTCGCCTCCGGCCGGGAGATCCAGGTCGTCGAGGCCGGTCTCGACTGGGCGATCTCGGGTGCGCCGCAGCTCTCCCAGGTGTACGCGGAGGCCTCCGAGTACTGAGTCCACGCCTGCCCCCGCCGCTTGCGGTAAATACGGCTTATTACCTTTTCGTGCGTGTCCGGCGTGAAGTCCCTTTTTCTCGTGGATAGTTTGCGCTGACCGCGACACCGCTGAGAAACGGGGCAGGGCAGCGCATGGCCGTCGTCGATCCGCTGATCGAACTGCGTGGCGTCAACAAGCACTACGGCGCCCGATGACCGCCGAGTCCACCGCCTTGTGCGACATCCCGGGGCCGCAGGCCCGGCGGCGTCACCTCCTCCACGGACGCGCTTCCACCGTGGTGATCCTCGCGCCGGCCGCATCGGTCCTCCATCTCCCTTTCGGCGCCGGGCAGTTCACCTCCACGACGTGGAACCCCTTCGCGTACGAGGGCATCCGGAAGCTGCTGCTCAGGAGCCTCGGCAACCGCCTCAAGGACTTCGCCCGCGCCTCGGGGCTCTCGCTCGCCCTCGGCGCGGTCCTCACCGAGGAGTCCCCGGCCGAACCGCAGACGCTGCTGCCGGGACAGCGGTAGCGGGCAAGGAGCCGCACCCGCCCGGCAGCAGCCGGTGATCACTCCGCCCGCAGGGGGACCGACACGTACGACGGGTCGGCCGTGGGGGAGGAGAAGGTCAGCTGCGCGCCGGTCGGGTTGTGCTCGATGTAGAGCGGGTCGACGGTGTCGACGACGAGCGCGAGCCGGTGCCCGGCCGGGACGTCGTACGCCGTCGAGAACAGCTCCAGATCGACGCCGAAGGGCTGCCCGGGGGTGCGGTCGTGGAAGGTGTACGGGGCGTTGCTGACCAGCTTGCCGAGACCGAGCGGGCCCACGTCGTAGAGGTACGCGACGAGGGTGCCGCTCTCCTTGGTGGAGCTCACCGTGGTGTGCAGCTTCACCGTGCCGCGCACGCGCTGCGGGCTGTCGTACCGCTCCGACTGCCAGACGCCGGCGAAGGCGCGGGGGAGGAGGGGGATCGAGGCGACGGGCGGGGCCTGGAAGAACTGGTCGAGGAGGTTGGAGAGCATCACGATCCCGCCGTTGGCGCCGGAGTCGACATTGGCCCAGATCCGCTGCGTACCGCCGAGGTCGAACTTCCGGCGGTTCGCGTCGAGGGACTTCCAGTCGGGGTAGCCCTCGTAGCCGGCGCCGAAGGGGGTCTCCCCTGCTCGGGCGGAGCCGAGAGCCTGGGTACGGGGCTTGAGCTGGACGGGCTGCTCGCGGTCGATGCCGTTGTCGACGCCCTTGAGGTAGTGGTCGAACCAGCGGTGGGCGCTGGTCCAGGTGTCGTTGGGCAGGCCGAGGAGGCCGGTGGCCTCGGCGGTGGCGTGGTCGCCAGGCCGGAACTCCAGGCGCTTGGGACCGGTGAGCTTCTCGTAGAAGCCCGCGTACTGGTTGGGCGGGAAGATGGTGTCGCCCCAGGCGTTGCCGAGCATGATCGCGGCGCCGTTGGCGTTGATCCGGTCGAGCTGCTCGGCCGCCGAGCGCTTGCGGCCCCAGGCGATCATGTCCTCCTCCTTGTCCAGGTTGGAGGAGAGGAAGTCGCCCAGGATCTGCTGGAGTTCGGGACCGGGGCGGCCGGTGAGGTAGCCGGCGCCGCCGAGCAGGGCGGCGGCCTGGAGGTGCTGGGTGCGGCCGCTGTAGATGGACTCGATGAGGTCGGCCCAGCCGCTGAGCGCCGCGACGGCCTTGATCCGCGGGTCGTGGGCGGCGGCGAGGAGGCTGATCCCCGCGCCGTACGAGACGCCCGCCATGCCCACGTGGGCGGGGTCGGACGGGGTGTTCGCGAGGGCCCAGTCGATCACCTTGGATGCGTCGGCGACGTCCTTGGGGCCCGCGGTCTCGATCTCCCCGCCGGACTGCCAGAAGCCGCGCGAGTTGTAACTCACCACGACGTAGCCGGAGTCGGCGAGCTTCTGGGCCTGGGCGAGGTACTCGACCTGCGGCATGGCCCAGCTGGTGGGCAGCACGATCAGGGGGTGGCGGACGCCGGCGCCGGCTCCGGCGGGGGTGACGACGTTCGCCTTGAGGACGGTGCCGCCGTCCCCGGCGATGTCGACGAAACGGATGGAGGTGTCGGCGGCCTGGGCGGTCGGGGCGAGCCCGAGGGCCGTCCCGGCCACGAGAGCGGCCGAGACGGCGAGGGCCAGGGATGTGCGCACGGGACACTCCTCACTGGAGTCACTGATGGGGGGCAGTGAAAGTGACCCGACGGTAACCGGGGTGCTTTACCCGTGGTAACTGTTCGGTAAGTTACGTGCGGGTAACGATTGGTCGCGGGTCGCCGCTCCGGACGGCGGTCGCCTCGGTGAAGTCGGCGTGCGCCTCCTCGTACCGCTTGACGGCGAGGAGGAACATCGCACGGTCGGTGAGGGCCCGGGAGAGCGTGGAGCGGCCCTCGCGGAGGCGGCGGGCGAGGGCCACGCCCTCGTCGAACGACGGACGGAGCGACTCCTCGGCCCGGCGGCCGGAAGTCTCCCAGTGGAGCGCCCGGCGGACGGTCAGGCGGCGCTGGGCGACGATCAGTCCGGGGAGATCACCCGACGCGCGCAGGGTGGCGCTCTCCCGTTCGAGGGCGGGGAGGGAGGCGAAGTAGTGCTCCCGCACATCGGGAGACCAGCCGTGGACCGGGTGGGCCCCGAACGCCGGCAGCGGGGCGTCCGGAGTGGCGGCCGGCTCGTCCGGCCGGCCCGAGAGGACGAGCAGCGTGACCCACGAGGCCTGGATGTTGCTCCAGCTCACCGGCTCGCCGCCCCGCGCCAGTCGGCCGAGCAGGGCCAGCGCCTCGCTCCGCGCGGCGGCCTCCTCGGCGTCACGTCCCGCCGCCCCCAGCATCCTGGCGTACTGGTCCAGCTGCCACACGAGGGAGGCGAGCGGGCCACGGTCCTCCGCCGCCTTGCGCCGACTGCCGTCCACGAGGCCGCCGAACGCCTGCAGGGCCTCCTCGCGCCGCCCGGCCGCGTCGAGTTCGGCGGCCCACTCGATCAGGCGCCAGGGGGACGCGCTTTCCCCGGATTCGACGTGCCGCCCGTACAGTTCGGCGGCCTCCCCGTGGCGCCCCTCCTCGGCCAGCACGATCGCGAGGCGCCGGTACGATCCGGCCTCCGCCAGCTCCTCGCACACCGCGCGCCCCTCGGCCCGCCGGCCGACGGCGAACAGCGCGTGTTCGTAGGTGCCCAGGACGCGCTCCCGCCGTTCCTTCCCGCCGGGCGCGTCCGCCTCGATCCGCCGCGCCGCGGCCGCCGCCTCCCCGATCAGGGCGAGGTGCAGCTCGGGATCCCTCAACTCGTGGGCCCGCTCGACCAGTGCGTCGACCAGCTTCGGCACGTACGCCCGCGGGCTCGCCGTCGCGAGCACCCGGTACGCGCCCAGCCGCTCCCTGAGGGTCAACGGCTCCGACCCGAGCAGCAGCACCCGCGCCCGCAGCACCGTCTCCGCGTCGAACTTCCCTGCGTTCCCCATGTGCCCCCTGTTCTCCGTGTGATGCACGACGGAGATTCTGGGAGTCGGGGGACAGCCCGGACAAGGCTCCCGAACTGTGCGTTCCGTCCTACGAAAATGCGCTCTGACCTGTCATGATGGTGACGTCTTCACCCCTGGATCACCCGGACGGGAGGGGCCGGTGCAGAGCAGGACCGACGCACCCGACGTCTTCGACCCGCGGATCTACGCCGCGGGCATCCCGCACGACCGCTTCCGCACCCTCCGGGACCGGGCCCCCGTCGCCCGGCAGGACGAGCCGGAGGTCCTCGGCTGGCCCGCCGGATCCGGGTTCTGGGCCGTCACCCGGCACGCCGACGTCGTCCGGGTGCTCAAGGACCCGGGGACGTACTCCTCGCACCTCGGCGCCACCCAGATCCGCGATCCCGACCCCGCCGACCTGCCCTTCATCCGGCGCATGATGCTCAATCAGGACCCGCCGGACCACGGAAGGCTGAGGAGACTCGTCAGCCGGGCCTTCACGCCCGGGCGGATCGAGCGCTTCGCCGTCACCGCGCGCGATCGCGCGCGCCAGCTGCTCGGCGCCGCGTTCGCGGACGGCGGCGAGGTGGACCTCGTCCGGGCCGTCACCGACGACTACGCCCTGCTCAACCTCACCGACCTGCTCGGGGTGCCCGCGAGCGACCGTGGACTCCTGCACACCTGGACCGAACGGGTCATCGCCTACCAGGACCCCGACGAGCCCCCGGTCCTCGACGCCGACGGCAGGCCGGTCAACCCGCGCTCGCCCGCCATGCTCGCCGAGATGTTCGGCTACGCCCAGGAGCTCGCCGCGTACAAACGCGCGCACCCCGCCGACGACGTCATGAGCGTCCTCGCCGCCTCCGAACTCGCCGACGCCGAACTGGAGATGTTCTTCTTCCTGCTGACCGTCGCCGGCAACGACACCGTCCGCAGCGCCGCCCCCGGCGGGATCCTCGCCCTCGCCGAACATCCCTCGGAGCAAGCGCGGTTGTGGCGTGGCGAGGTCTCCATGGGCTCGGCCGTCGACGAACTCCTGCGCGTGCACCCGCCCGTGCTCTCCTTCCGCCGCACGGCCGTCCAGGACACCGAGCTCGCCGGGCAGAAGATCCTCGCGGGCGACAAGGTCGTCGTCTTCCACGCCTCCGCCAACCACGACGAGCGCGTCTTCGCCGACCCGCACCGCCTGGACCTGGGCCGGAACCCGAACCCGCACGTCTCCTTCGGCGACGGCCCGCACGTCTGCCTCGGCGTCCACTTCGCCCGGCTCCAACTGAGCGTGTTCTACGAGGAGGTGCGCGCGGCCTGCGGCGGCCTGGCCCTCGCGGGACCGCCCCGGCGCCTCGTCTCCAACTTCATCAACGGGATCAAGTCGCTGCCGGTGCGGCCACTGGGGCCGTCCGCGCCGCGCTCGTGACATCGGCCACCAGCTCGACCACATCGGGACCGTACGCCTGCGAGTTGACCACCTTCAGGAGGAGCACGAAGGAACCCGAGCGGTGGCGGCGCGCGAGCGCATCGTAGTGGCGGGCGAGGTAGCGGGTGGCCGCCTGGTTGGTGATGGCCGTCTGTCCGCAGAAGAGGAACACCGGCCGGCCGCCTTCCCCGGCCATGAGCCGGGCAAGTATGACGTACTCGGAGACGCCCTTTTCCATGGAGTAGCGCTCGGCGCCGATGGTGATCGCCTGCCGGACCTCGGACGGTTGCACGTCCACGTTCATGGTCACGCCGGGCAGGAGGGTGGCCAGATGGGCGGCCGTCCGGCGGTTGGAGTAAGGCCCCCCCAGGCAGAACTCGGTGCGATCGCCGAAGCCTTGGTGGGCGGCGTCGTGCGCGAGGATCCGAGCCTGGGCCCCGCAGTCCTTGACGAGCGCCGAGAGTTCGAGCAGGGCGAACACGTCGATGCGGTGGACGACGTTGTCCCCGCCCACCTCGCGGTTCACCACGAGCAGGCACTCGGAACCCGCCGGGAGGCCGAAGAACGCCTGCTTGCGGCGCAGCCTGCGCCGCCACTGGTACGTGCGGCCCAGCCAGCCGATGGCGGCGCTGACCCCGGTCGCCAGGACCCCGAGCACGATGTTGCGGACGTCTTCGTTCATGGGCGCGCATGCTAGCGGCGATCCGGCCTTCAGTTCGAGGTGGTCCTGACGGGAGGCGGAGCGGGAAGTTACGCTGCGCGGACGGTCGTTGACTGGAGGTACGAATGCGTCGCTCCGCCGTTGGCAAGGTGTCCCTTCTCGCCGTCGCGGCGACGGTGCTCTCGATGGGCGCCGCCGCGCCACCGAGCACCGCCCCGCCCTCGGTGAAGGAACCCGTCGCCGTCGGCTACGGCGGTGCCGTGGCCAGTGTCGACGCCGACGCCTCGGCCGCCGGCATCGAGGTGCTCCGCAAGGGCGGCAACGCGGTCGACGCCGCCGTCGCCGTCGCGGCCGCGCTCGGCGTCACCGAGCCGTACTCGGCGGGCATCGGAGGCGGCGGCTACTTCGTGTACTACGACGCGAAGAGCCGTGCCGTACGGACCATCGACGGCCGCGAGACCGCACCGAGCACCGCCGACGCCGGGCTCTTCACGGAGAACGGCAAGCCCATCCCCTTCGAGGAGGGGCAGACCAGCGGACTCGGTGTCGGCACCCCCGGCACCCCCGCCACCTGGAAGACCGCCCTCGACGCCTGGGGCAGCAAGCGTCTCGGCGCCCTGCTCGAACCGGCCGAGCGGCTCGCCCGCGACGGCTTCACCGTCGACCCCACCTTCCGCGCCCAGACGGCCGCCAACGAGGCCCGCTTCCGCGACTTCCCGGCCACCTCCGAGCTGTTCCTGCCCGGCGGGCAGCTGCCCGTGGTCGGCTCCGTGTTCAAGAACCCCGACCTGGCCCGTACGTACGAGACGCTGGGCCGCGAAGGCGTCGGCGCCCTCTACCGGGGCCCGCTCGCCCGGGACATCGTGAACACCGTGCGCACGCCCCCGCTCCGCGCGGGCTCCACCCGGACCGTCCGCCCCGGCGACCTGACGGAGGCCGACCTCGCCGCGTACCGCACCGAGTCCCGCAGGCCCACGAAGGTCTCGTACCGCGGGCTCGACGTCTACGGCATGGCCCCCTCCTCCTCCGGCGGCACGAGCGTCGGCGAGGCGCTCAACATCCTGGAGGGCACCGACCTCTCGGCGGCCTCCCAGGCCCGCTACCTGCACCGCTACATCGAGGCCAGCCGCATCGCCTTCGCCGACCGGGGCCGCTGGGTCGGCGACCCGGCCTTCGAGTCCGTGCCGACCCGCGGCCTGCTCTCCCAGCGGTTCGCCGACTCCCGCGCCTGCCTGATCCGCGACGACGCCGCCCTCACCAGCCCGCTCGCCCCCGGCGACCCGAGCAGCCCGGTGCCGTGCGCGAGCGGCGGGACCGCCGCCCCGACGACGTACGAGGGCGAGAACACCACCCATCTGACGGTGGCCGACAAGTGGGGCAACATCGTCGCCTACACCCTCACCATCGAGTCCACCGGCGGCAGCGGCATCACCGTGCCCGGCCGGGGCTTCCTGCTCAACAACGAGCTGACCGACTTCTCCTTCGCCCCGGCCAACCCCGCCGTCCACGACCCCAACCTGCCCGGCCCCGGCAAGCGGCCGCGCTCCTCGATCTCCCCGACGATCGTCCTCGACCAGCACGACCGGCCCGTTCTCGCGCTCGGCTCGCCGGGCGGCTCGACCATCATCACCACGGTCCTCCAGACCCTGACGGGCGTCCTCGACCGGGGCCTGCCGCTCGTCGACGCGATCGCCGCGCCGCGCGCCAGCCAGCGCAACCAGGCCACCACCGAACTCGAACCCGCCCTGTGGAACAGCCCCTTGAGGACGGAACTTGAGGCCATCGGGCACGGCTTCCGGCAGAACCCGGAGATCGGCGCTGCGACCGGTGTCCAGCGCCTCCCGGACGGCCGCTGGGTGGCCGCCGCGGAGACGGTCAGGCGGGGCGGCGGCTCGGCGATGGTGGTGCGGCCGGACGCGGGTTAGAGCGCCGTCAGGACACGCGGCCCCTCGTCCGTGATCGCCACCGTGTGCTCGGCGTGGGACGCGCGCGAGCCGTCGGAGGTACGGATCGTCCAGCCGTCCCGCGCCGTGTAGTGCTCGTCCGTGCCGCCGCCGATGAGCATCGGCTCGATCGCGAGCACCATCCCGTGGCGCAGCCTCATGCCCCGGCCCGGGCGTCCCTCGTTGGGGACGCCCGGGTCCTCGTGCATGGCGCGGCCGATGCCGTGGCCGCCGAAGCCGTCGGGGATCCCGTATCCGGCGGCCCGGCAGACCCGGCCGATCGCGTGGGCGATGTCGCCGACGCGGTTGCCGACGACGGCCGCGGCGATGCCGGCCTCCAGGGCCTCCTCCGCCGCGGCGATCAGGCGCGCGTCCTCGGGACGGGCCGGGCCGACCGTGAAGCTGACGGCCGAGTCGCCGGCCCAGCCGCCCAACACCGCCCCGCAGTCCACCGAGACCAGGTCGCCCGGGGCCAGCCGGGTCCCGTCCGGGATGCCGTGCACGATCGCGTCGTTCACGGAGACGCACACGACCGCGGGGAAGGGCACCGGGGCCCACTCCGGGTGGTAGTCCAGGAAGGGCGAACCGGCGCCCGCCTCCTTCAGCACCTCGCGCGCCGCCAGGTCGAGCTCGGTGAGCGCGACACCGGGCGCCGCCTTCTCTCGTACGGCCGCCAGGGCACGGGCCACCACCCGGCCCGACTCGCGCATGGCCGCCAGGGATTCGTTCGTCTTGATCTCCACCATGACCAATTACTATACCGGTATTAGTATGGGGTCATGGTGCGCACACCCCTCACCCCCGAAGAGCGCGAGCGCGGCGAGCGTCTGGGTCTGCTCCTGCGCGAGGCGCGCGGCGAGCGGTCCATGGTCGAGATCGCCGCGGCCGCCGGTCTCTCCGCCGAGACCCTCCGCAAGATCGAGACCGGTCGGGCCCCGACCCCGGCCTTCTTCACCGTCGCGGCCCTGGCCGGGGTCCTGAACCTCTCCATGGACGAGCTGGTGGTGCACTGCACCCCGGCGCCCGTCTAGGCCGTTTCAGACGGAGACCGCCGGCTGCACCCGTGTAGGCCGTCTCAGGCGGAGACCGCCAGCTGTACCCGGCTGTGGCGCGGGCGCTCGATCTCGTCCAGGAGCGCGAGCGCCAGATCGGCGTGGGCGATGCGGCCCGGGCCGTCGATCACCGTGCCCACCGCCGTCCGGTAGCCGCCCGTCCGCTCCGCCTCCGCGTTCAGGTCCATCGGCGGGACGACCATCAGCCAGTCGAGCGCCGGTCCGGCCTCCGCCGTCAGCAGCTCGAACTCGTCCACGTGCCCCTGGGAGAACGTCCGGTACTGCTCCGGGAAGTCCGGCGCGTCCATCACCCGCACCCCGGGGGCCGTCTCCAGGGTGGTGGCGATGCCCAGGGTGAGCAGCCGCCCGACGCCCGCCTCGGTGAGCCCGGCGACCATCGCCTTCGCCGCGGTCGTGAAGAAGTCGACCGAGGGGACGTCGAGACGGACGGCCGCGTTCACCGCCGCGTCGTGGCCCGCCGCGAGCGCCGCCACCGAGCCCGCGTCCGTCGCGTCGCCCCGTACGAGCGTGACGCCCGCCCCCTCCAGATCGCGGTACACGTCGGGGTCGCGGACCACGGCGGTCACCCGGTGGCCCCGCGCCACCGCCTCCGCCACGGCCGCCCGGCCGACCCGTCCGCCGGCGCCGAAGATCACTACACGCTTGCTCTCGTTGTCCATGCCCGGACCGTAGAACGGGCACCCCTGGTTACTTCAACGGTACTGGGCTAGCGTCGACCGCATGACCGAGCAGTCGTCCCCGGAGCCGCTGAGCCCCTCCCTCTTCCACGACCCCGACTGCGGCGGCAGCCACGGCCGGCCCATCCGCGTCGGCGGCAAGTGGATGGCGATGGTGCTGCGTTGCCTGGAGGACGGGACGCCCCGCCGCTTCTCCGAACTCCGCGTCCCGCTGCACTGGATCACCCCCAAGGTCCTCACCGAGACCCTCCGCGCCATGGAACGCGACGGCTTCCTGACCCGTACCGTCCACGACGAGAACCCGCCCCGCGTCGAGTACGCCCTCACCGCCCTCGGCCGGTCCCTCATCGCCCCGCTCGACACCGCCTGCGACTGGGCGCGCACCCACGCCCCCGAGATCAGCGAGGCCCGCACGGCGTACGAACAGGCGGCGCTCTAAGCTCCCGGGCATGATGCCCGAAGAGCTGCGGCGCGGCCGCTACGTCAGCCTGACCACCTTCCGCAAGAACGGCACGGCGGTCGCCACGCCCGTCTGGTACGCGGTGGAGGGCTCCGAGCTGTACGTGTGGACCCGGACCGACTCCTGGAAGGTCAAGCGCCTGCGCAACGACCCCCGGGTCGAGGTCGCCGTCTGCGACCTGCGCGGCAACGTCGCCGAGGGCGCCGAGCGGTTCGCCGGCACGGGCCGGCTGGTGGAGGGGGAGGAGTTGCGCCGGATCCGGCGCCTGCTTTCGCGCAAGTACACCTGGCAGTACTGGCTGACCGACGTGCCCGCCATGATCGTCCGGCTCGGGAAGCGCCCGCACACCGGGATCGTCGTCACGTTCTGAAAACGGTCCGTAGTCGTCCCGTAACACGACTGCGGTCCAATACCCGCGGACCGGAAGGTTCCAGTCGACGGCGGGGCAGGTGCTGAACGCATGACGGTGTATCAACTCCCGGTGGAAGTCGCCGCGTTCACGGCCTGGCTGCGGGAGCTCGTCGGCCGCTGCCGACCGGACGGCGGCTGGTACGGGGTCTTCGCCGCCCGCGACCCCGAGGGCCTGCGCGCCTGCCTCGACGGGACCGAGATCCTGCCCTGGGACATCGTGGAGTCCCTCCTCCAGGACGCCGGGGAGACCGTCGACGGACCGTTCGCCGCGCGCGGCCGGATCCTGTACGCGGCGGCCGCGGGCGCCCACGACGGGCGGCCCGGCGGGGCGGAGGCCCTCGCGGAACGCCGGGACCTGATGGAGGGCGAACGCCACTTCGCCGAGACCCGCGGCCGTGAACTCGCCGAACGGCTGCGCACGACCCCGGACCCGACGGAGGCGGCCCGCCTGCAACACGACCTCGCCTGGACGCGCGACGACCGGGCCAGGGCGGCGGCTCGCGTGCGGGAACTGACGGGGAGGCTGGCCAGGCTGGGCGGGGGGAGGCCGGAGTCGGTCACCCGGGCCGCCGGCGCCCCCGCCCCGGTCACCGGCGCCCCCGCCCAGGCCGTCGGCGAATCCGCCCAGGTCACCGGCGCCCCCGCCCAGGCCGTCGGCGAATCCGCCCAGGCCCCCGGGCCGCTCGCCGGCGCCCCTCGGCCCGGCAAAGCCAACAGGCGGCGGCCCCGAGGCGCCCGGTACGCCTGGCTCGACGAGGGGGCCGACGCGGTGGAGGAGGTGGCCGTGCCCGTCCTGCCCGTGGCGGGAGCGACGCTGCCCCGCGGGGCCCGGTTCGGGGGCGGGGGTGAAGTCGTCGCCGCACCCGAGGCGCCCGCCGTGGACCACACCGAAGCCCTCCGCGCCGCGGCCAACGCCGTCTACGCACTCCGCCGCCTGCGCGCGCAGGGCCGCAGCGGCGAGGCCCACGCCCTGCTCTGCGAGGCGCTCGGCGGGCCGCCCGGCCGGCTGCCCGCCCTCGCGGCGGAGCTGCACAGGGCCGGGCTCGGCGCCGACTGGTCCACCCTGCTCTGGGAGGCCGCCTCGCTGCCGCCCGGCCGGCTCGCCGCCGTCGCCGGCGTCCTCGCCGACGCGGGCCGGGCGGCCGACTGCGATCAGCTGCTCCGGCAGGGCGTGGCCCGCCCGGTCGGGGAGCTCGCCGGGGCCTGCGCCGCGCTGCACGCCGAGGGCCACCACCGCGAGGCCCACGCCCTGCTCACCGCCTTCGTCCGGGTCCGCAGCCCCGAGGACGCCGCCCTGCTCGCGGGCGCGGACCCGCACGGGCTCGTCCCCGAGCTCCTCGCCGCGGCCCGCGCGGTCTCCGCGTCCCGGGAGCGCGATCTGCTCCACGCCCTGCGGGTGGCGGGCCTGGCCGGGGCGTGACGGGGGAAGCCCTATTCGTACGGGTCGGTACGGGTCCGTACGTGTCGGTACGTGTCCGACGTGGACCACTCGGGTATGAAACATGATCGACCCGGCCGCTTCACGGCGGCGGTCTTGCTCCGCGGTGTGACGGGGCTTACGTTCTCCTCCTACGCATCGCGTCTACGTGCGTAGAGGCTCTCTGACGCCGTGCCGAAGGAGCAGCTCATGACCGACGTCGTACGCGCCGCGCTCGTCCAGGCGACCTGGACCGGCGACACCGAATCCATGATCGCGAAACACGAGGAGCACGCCCGCGAGGCCGCGAGACAGGGCGCCCAGGTGATCGGCTTCCAGGAGGTGTTCAACGCCCCCTACTTCTGCCAGGTCCAGGAGCCCGAGCACTACCGCTGGGCCGAGCCCGTCCCCAACGGGCCGACGGTCCGCCGGATGCAGGACCTCGCCCGCGAGACCGGCATGGTGATCGTCGTCCCCGTCTTCGAGATGGAGGACGCCGGCTTCTACTACAACACCGCGGCGGTCATCGACGCGGACGGCTCCTACCTCGGCAAGTACCGCAAGCACCACATCCCGCAGGTCAGGGGCTTCTGGGAGAAGTACTACTTCCGCCCGGGGAACGCCGGCTGGCCGGTCTTCGAGACCGCCGTGGGCAAGGTCGGCGTCTACATCTGCTACGACCGCCACTTCCCGGAGGGCTGGCGCCAACTCGGCCTCAACGGGGCACAGTTGGTCTACAACCCCTCGGCCACCCACCGGGGGCTCTCCTCCTACCTCTGGCAGCTGGAGCAGCCCGCCGCCGCCGTCGCCAACGAGTACTTCGTCGCCGCCATCAACCGGGTCGGCATCGAGGAGTACGGCGACAACGACTTCTACGGCACCAGCTACTTCGTCGACCCGCGCGGCCAGTTCGTCGGCGAGGTCGCCTCCGACAAGGAGGAGGAGCTCGTCGTCCGCGACCTGGACTTCGGCCTCATCGAGGAGGTCCGGCAGCAGTGGGCCTTCTACCGGGACCGCCGCCCCGACGCGTACGACGGGCTGGTGCAGCCGTGAGCAGCCTGTACGCCCGGCACAAGGCCGTCATCCCCGACTGGGTCGCCCTCTACTACCGCGACCCCCTCGAGATCACCCACGGCGAGGGACGGCACGTCTGGGACTCCGAGGGACGCAAGTACCTCGACTTCTTCGGCGGCATCCTCACCACCATGACCGCCCACGCCCTGCCCGAGGTCACCAAGGCCGTCTCCGAGCAGGCCGGGCGGATCATCCACTCCTCGACGCTCTACCTCAACCGCCCCATGGTGGAGCTCGCCGAGCGCGTCGCCGGCCTCTCCGGAATCCCCGACGCCCGGGTCTTCTTCACCACCTCCGGCACCGAGGCCAACGACGCGGCCCTGCTGCTCGCCACCGCCTACACCGGCTCCAACCAGATCCTGGCGATGCGCAACAGCTACCACGGCCGCTCGTTCTCGACCGTCGGCATCACCGGCAACCGCAGCTGGTCCACGACCAGCCTCTCCCCGCTCCAGACCCTGTACGTGCACGGCGGCGTCCGCACGCGCGGCCCGTACGCCGGGCTCACCGACGAGCGGTTCGTCGAGGCGTGCGTCGCCGACCTGGAGGACATGCTCGGCCAGACCCGCTCGGGCGTCGCCGCCCTCATCGCCGAGCCCATCCAGGGCGTCGGCGGCTTCACCTCCCCGCCCGACGGCCTCTACGCCGCCTTCCGCCGCGTCCTCGACCGGCACGGCATCCTCTGGATCTCCGACGAGGTGCAGACCGGCTGGGGCCGCACCGGCGACCACTTCTGGGGCTGGCAGGCCCACGGCCAGGCAGGACCGCCCGACATCCTCACCTTCGCCAAGGGCATCGGCAACGGCATGTCCGTCGGCGGGGTCGTCGCCCGCGCCGAGGTCATGAACTGTCTCGACGCCAACTCCATCTCCACCTTCGGCGGTTCGCCGATCACCATGGCCGCGGGCCTCGCCAACCTCGCGTACCTCCTGGAGCACGACCTGCAGGGCAACGCCCGCCGGGTCGGCGGCCTCCTCATCGAACGCGTCCGGGCGGCGGCCGCCGGAGTCGAGGCGGTACGGGAGGTCCGCGGCCGCGGCCTCATGATCGGCATCGAGCTGACCGAACCGGGCACCGACCGGGCGAACCCGGACGCGGCCGGCGCCGTCCTGGAGGCCGCCCGCGAGAAGGGCCTGCTCATCGGCAAGGGCGGCGGCCACAACACCAGCACCCTGCGCATCGCCCCGCCGCTCTCGCTCACCGTCTCCGAGGCCGAGGAAGGAGCCGCGATCCTCGAACAGGCACTGAGATCACTCTAGTTGGCAGGGGAGTAGTCCCGTGAGCACCCGTACCCTCATCCGCGGCGGTCTCGTCGTCACCGCCGCCGACGAAATCCACGCCGACGTGCTGATCGAGGACGGCCGCGTCGTCGCCCTCGCCGCCCACGGCTCCGACGCGGCGGCCGGCTGGACCGCCGACCGGACCATCGACGCCACCGACCGCTATGTGCTGCCCGGCGGCGTCGACGCCCACACCCACATGGAGCTGCCCTTCGGCGGCACCTTCGCCTCCGACACCTTCGAGACCGGCACCCGCGCGGCCGCCTGGGGCGGCACCACCACCATCGTCGACTTCGCCGTCCAGACCGTCGGCCACAGCCTCCGCGAAGGACTCGACGCCTGGTACGCCAAGGCCGACGGCAACTGCGCGATCGACTACGCCTTCCACATGATCCTCTCCGACGTCAACGAGCACACGCTCAAGGAGATGGACAAGCTCGTCCAGGAGGGCATCACCTCCTTCAAGCTCTTCATGGCCTACCCCGGCGTCTTCTACAGCGACGACGGCCGGATCCTGCGCGCCATGCAGCGCTCCGCCGACAACGGCGGGCTGATCATGATGCACGCCGAGAACGGCATCGCCATCGACGTCCTCGTCGAACAGGCCCTCGCGCGCGGCGAGACCGACCCGCGCTACCACGGAGAGGTCCGCAAGGCGCTCCTGGAGGCCGAGGCCACCCATCGCGCGATCCAGCTGTCCCGGGTCGCGGGCGCCCCGCTCTACGTCGTCCACGTCTCCGCCGAGGAGGCCGTCGCCGAGATCGCCGCCGCCCGCGACAAGGGACTGCCGGTCTTCGGCGAGACCTGCCCCCAGTACCTCTTCCTCTCCACCGACAACCTCGCCGAGCCGGGCTTCGAGGGCGCCAAGTACGTGTGCTCGACGCCGCTGCGGCCCAAGGAGCACCAGGCGGCCCTGTGGCGGGGGCTGCGGACGAACGACCTCCAGGTCGTCTCCACCGACCACTGCCCGTTCTGCTTCGTCGGCCAGAAGGACCTCGGCCGCGGCGACTTCTCCAGGATCCCCAACGGCCTGCCGGGGGTGGAGAACCGCATGGACCTCCTCCACCAGGCCGTCGTCGACGGGCACATCAGCCGCCGCCGCTGGATCGAGATCGCCTGCGCCACCCCGGCCCGGATGTTCGGCCTCTACCCGCAGAAGGGCACGATCGCGCCCGGCGCCGACGCGGACATCGTCATCTACGACCCGCACACCACCCAGACGATCTCCGCCGAGACCCACCACATGAACGTCGACTACTCCGCCTATGAGGGGAAGACGATCACCGGCCAGGTCGAGACGGTCCTCTCGCGCGGCGAACCCGTCATCGACCAGCGGAAGTTCACCGGCCGCGCCGGCCACGGCGCCTTCACCCCCCGTTCCACCTGCCAGTACCTGAACTAGGAGAACGACGTTGGACTTCGGACTCGTCCTGCAGACCGACCCGCCCGCCTCGCAGGTCGTCGGGCTGATGCGCCGGGCGGAGCGCAACGGCTTCCGCTACGGCTGGACCTTCGACTCCGCCGTGCTCTGGCAGGAACCCTTCGTCATCTACAGCCAGATCCTCGAACACACGACGAAGCTGCACGTCGGCACGATGGTGACGAACCCCGGAACCCGCACCTGGGAGGTGACCGCCTCCACCTTCGCCACCCTCAACGACATGTACGGCAACCGGACCGTCTGCGGCATCGGCCGCGGCGACTCCGCGATGCGCGTCGCCGGCCGCAAGCCCAACACCCTGGCCCGCCTCGGCGAGGCCATCGACGTCATCCGCGACCTCGCCGAGGGGCGGGAGGCGGAGGTCGACGGCAACCCGATCCGCATCCCGTGGATCAAGAACGGCAGGCTGCCCGTCTGGATGGCCGCGTACGGCCCCAGGGCCCTCGCCCTCGCCGGACAGAAGGCGGACGGCTTCATCCTCCAGCTCGCCGACCCCTTCCTGACCGAGTGGATGGTCAAGGCCGTCCGGGAGGCGGCGCGCGAGGCCGGCCGCGACCCCGACGCGCTCACCATCTGCGTCGCCGCCCCCGCGTACGTGACGGCCGACGCCTCACCCGAGGCCCTGGCCCACGCCCGCGAGCAGTGCCGATGGTTCGGCGGCATGGTCGGCAACCACGTCGCCGACCTCGTCGCCAAGTACGGCGAACACTCCGCCATGGTCCCGGACGAGCTCACCGCGTACATCAAGGACCGGCACGGCTACGACTACTCGCACCACGGCCGCGCCGACAACCCCGACACCGCCTTCGTCCCCGACGAGATCGTCGACCGCTTCTGCCTGCTCGGCCCGGCCGAGGCCCACATCGAGAAGCTGAAGCACCTGCGGGGGCTCGGCGTCGACCAGTTCGCCGTCTACAACATGCACGACAACCGCGAGGCCACCATCGACGCCTACGGCACCGACATCATCCCCGCGCTCAACGGATAGCCCGGAATCAGGTCCAGTGCTGCGCCGTGCGCAACAGCTCGCTGTGGATCCGCGAGAGCCGGTAGTCCTGAAGAGCCCCGCTGCGCACGGCCAGGTACAGGGTGTTGATGGGCGGGACCTCCGGCTGGATCAGCGGGACGACCGCACCCTCCGCCAGCGCCGTCTCGCACAGACAGCGGGGGAGTACGGAGATCCCGGCGCCGGCCGCGACCGCCGCCAGGATGGCCCGGAGGTCGGGCAGGAGCCCCAGCGCGCCCCCCTCCGTACGGGGGAAGACCCCCATGTACGTGTAGAGCACGACGTGCAAGGCCACGTCCCCCAGGTACTCGCCCGCGAGCCGGCGCAGCGCGGCGCCGCCCGCCACGTCCTGGTCGAAGTTCGTCTGCTGCGCGTAGCTGAGGGAGATGCTGGTCAGGCCGTGCTGCCGGAAGAACATCCCTTCCAGGACCGAGATCGCCACCAGCAGGCCGGGCGGGCACATCTGGCCGAGCATGCAGCCGCCGAAGCTCTCCAGGTGCGCCCCGGGCACCCGGGCGGCGAGGAGTTCACAGCTCCTCGCCCAGGCGTCGACCGACTCCCGAAGCTAGGGCAGGAATTCGTAGGACGGTCCGTCGGGCGCGCGGTCACGCGCGCACAGCGTCACGTCCCTCCCCTTGAGATAGGCGAGCAGCCACTCGCCGAAGGTCATCTCGTAGAGGGTCCAGGACGGGCTGTCCATCTCCTGGACCAGGACGCGCCAGGCCGAGGAGGGTTCCTCGGGGACACGGAGGAAGACCATCTCCCCCGTCGTGGCCGTCGCCACCGGCAGCAGTTCACCGGGGGCCGTCCCCGCCGGATCCGGCAGGAACTCGGCCATGTCCTCCTCGCGCCAGAACTCGAGGTCCTGCCTGATCATCGTGCCCAGATCGTGCAGAAGATGACGGGCGGGGTGCTTCAGGTACAGCTGCCCGTTGACCGAGATGGAGCCGTAGGCATCCACGATCTCGTGGAAGTCCGCGGGGAATTCCACGCCGAGCTCCCGCTCCAGCGCCACCCATGGTGCCGGGTCGGACCAGTTGAACCGAGGTTCGCCCAACAGGGCCTGTATCTCCGGGAGCGTTGTCACCAATGGGCCCCTTCTGGCAGGTCGAGCCGATGCCACCCGGACGAGGGTGCGACGGCGAACGCGGGCCACCGTACAGCGCCGTGCGATGCGCCCGCCGAGGGGCTCGCTCGACAGGTGACCGGGCCTCCCCTTCTCTTGACGCCCCTGCGGCGTGGGACGAGACTCCGCCTGGTCAAGAACCCCACGCCCCGCACGGCCTCGTTCCGTCCCCCGAACGAAGGGTTCCGTCCATGACCGCAACCGCGTCCTCCGGCAGACCCGGCCCCTCCGACCTCCGCGACGGCCCTGTCGAGCTCCCGCCCGGCACGGCCCCCGCCGACCCCCGCTTCGTCAACGACGACCTGCTGCCCGTCCCCGTGGCCGCGCGCCGCTGGACCACCTACAACTTCGCCGCCCTCTGGGTCGGCATGGCCCACAACATCCCGTCCTGGATGCTCGCCTCGGGTCTCGTCGCCCTCGGCATGGACTGGAAGCAGGCCGTCCTCACCATCGCCCTCGCCAATGTCGTCGTCCTCGTGCCGATGCTGCTCACCGGCCACGCAGGCCCCAAGTACGGCATCCCGTTCCCCGTCCTCGCCCGGGCGTCCTTCGGACTGCGCGGGGCCAACCTGCCCGCGCTCGTCCGGGCCGGCGTCGCCTGCGCCTGGTTCGGCATCCAGACCTGGATCGGCGGCCAGGGCGTCTTCGTCCTGCTCGACAAGGTCTTCGGCGGGGGCTGGGCGGGCGCCGCGAAGGTCGCGGGTCAGCCCTGGACGCTGTGGCTCTGCTTCCTCCTCTTCTGGGCGCTCGAACTCGCCATCATCTACCGGGGGATGGAGGCCCTGCGCCGCTTCGAGAACTGGGCCGCCCCCTTCGTGATCGTCGGCGCGCTCGCCCTCCTCGTCTGGATCACGGTCAAGGCGGGCGGCCTCGGCCCCCTCCTCGACCAGCCGTCGAAGCTGGGCTGGGGGGCCGACTTCTGGCCCGTCTTCTTCCCCGCCCTCATGGGCATGATCGCCTTCTGGGCGACGCTGAGCCTCAACATCCCCGACTTCACCCGCTTCGGCGCCGGCCAGCGCGCCCAGGTCTGGGGACAGACTCTCGGACTCCCCACCACGATGACCCTGTTCGCACTGCTCTCGGTGCTCGTCACCTCGGGTTCGCAGGCCGTGTACGGGGCGCCGGTCTGGGACCCGGTGGCGCTCGCGGCCAGGACCGACAACGTCTTCGGGCTGCTCTTCGCCCTGGTGACCGTCCTGGTCGCCACCCTGTCGGTCAACATCGCGGCGAACGTCGTCTCGCCGGCGTACGACCTCGCCAACCTCGCGCCGCGGCTGGTCGACTTCCGTACGGGTGCGCTGATCACCGGCGTCGTCGGCGTGCTCATCATGCCGTGGAAGCTCACCGCCACCCCGGAGCTGTACATCTTCACCTGGCTCGGCCTGGTCGGCGGCCTCCTCGGGACGGTCGCGGGCATCCTCATCGCCGACTACTGGCTCGTCCGCCGGACGGTCCTCGACCTCGCTGGGCTCTACCGGGCCGACGGCCCCTACTGGTACCGGGGAGGCTGGAACCCGGCCGCCGTCCTCGCCTTCGCGGTGGGCGGCGTCCTCGCCGTGGGCGGCTCGCACTCGGCGCCGGGTGCGGGGCCGTTCCCCGAGGACGGCCTGATCCCCTTCCTCAAGCCGCTCGCCGACTACGGCTGGGCCGTGGGCCTGGCCGCCGCCCTGCTCCTCTACACGGCCCTCATGAAGCGCGGGGCAGCCGCCCGGCCGTCCGCCCGATCCAGCTGAGGTAGGACCAGACCCGGGTGTTCACGGCGGGGGTGTCGGTCGCGCACCCCTTCCCGTACGAGACGAGACCGATCAGGTACGGCGTCCCCGCGACCGTGTGCACCAGGGGGCCGCCGGAGTCGTACTGGCAGGTGTCCCGGCCCGGCGCGTACGTGCAGAGCTGGGCGGCGGTCACCTGGGACATGCCCCGGGCGTCGCACGTCGGGTTGCTCATGGTGCCGAGGAGCACGGTGCGCAGGACGTCGGAGGTAGGGCCCCCGAAGGAGGTGGCGCCCCAGCCGGGGGCCTCGACCTGGGTGTGGTCGAACGAACCGTGGACGTAACGGGCGGGCAGGGCGACCGCCCGCACGTCACGGCTGAACACCACGGGCTCGGCCAGCCGGATCAGCGCGATGTCGTCCCGCTGGGTGGCGGGGTCGTAGCCCGGGTGGGGGAGGAAGGCGGCGGGGGTCGCGAGCACGGCGTTCGGGCTGTCGTCCGCGCGGGTCAGGTCGTGGTCGCCGAGGAGCACCCCCACGCGCGCGGTGCTGCTGTACGAGCCGGTCAGACAGTGCGCGGCGGTCAGCACGTACCGCTCGCCGACCAGCGCGCCGCCGCACATCACCCGCCGCTCCTCCCGGTCCACGAGCCCGACCATGAACGGGTACTGATGGGGCCGTGCCTCCTGCCCGCCGACAACCGCGGACGCGTGCGGCGCGACACCGAGCGGACACACCCCCAACACCGCGCCCACGACCGCCGCCATGAGCTTCCTCACCCGTCCCACCTGAACTCCGCCCTGTCGACGCCGTGACGTTTCCGCACGGGCATCAACGACAAGAACGTTCCGGGGTCACCCCTGTTGTGGGCATGCGTTCCGCACGGGGCGATGGGGGTCCCCCTGCTCGAGCGAAGCCGAGAGCTTGGGGGAGGGTGGGCACAACGGAACGGCGCCCTTGCCGGCGCCAGACGCTTCCGCGCCTGAACCCGCACCCCGTGCGCAGTGCACTGGTGCTGCGGGTCCAGGCGCGGAACGCGGAGGCGCCGCTGAAGGGCGCCGTCCCGTGTGCCCACCCGTCCCTCCCCCTAGGACTTCGTCCTGGGGGGACCCCCATGCGGGACGATTGCCCACACGGCGGGGGCTACGGCACCCGGGCCGTCCACTCGGGCGTGCCGAACTTGGACTCCGCCAGCTCCTTCGCGCGGGTCAGTTCGTCCTCCGTCAGAGCGCCCTCCGCGAGCCCGTACCGGCTCCGGAAGGACGCGACCATCCGGGAGATCACCGTCTCGCGCGGCAGCCCGGTCTGACGTCGCAGCGGGTCCACCCGCTTCTTCGCGCTCTTCGTGCCCTTGTCGGAGAGCTTCTCGCGGCCGATCCGCAGCACCTCCGTCATCTTGTCCGCGTCGATGTCGTACGCCATCGTCACGTGGTGCAGGACCGCGCCCTCGCCCGCCACCAGCCGCTTCTGCGCCGCGCCCGCGATCTTGCCCGCGTCCGTCGCGATGTCGTTGAGCGGCTGGTACCAGGCGCGGATCCCCATGTCGCCGAGCGCGCCGAGCACCCAGTCGTCGAGGTAGGCGTAGCTGTCGGTGAAGGACAGGCCCTGCACGAGGGCGTCGGGGACGGAGAGGGAGTACGTGATCGTGTTGCCCGGCTCGATGAACATCGCCCCGCCGCCGCTGATCCGGCGCACCACCTGGATGCCGTGCCGATCCGCCGCCTCCGGGTCGACCTCGTTGCGCAGGGACTGGAAGCTGCCGATCACCACGGCCGGGGCGCCCCACTCCCAGACCCGCAGGGTCGGCGGGCGGCGGCCGGCCGCGACCTCGGCCGTCAGGACCTCGTCGAGCGCCATGTGCAGCGCGGGGGACTGCGGCGGCTCGTGGATCAGCTGCCAGTCGTAGTCGGTCCAGTCCGTGGCGTGGGCGAGGGCGCGGCGGACCGCGACCCCGACGCCCTCCGTGGTCAGGCCGAACATCTGCGTGCCCGGCGGGAGCGCCGCGTCGATCCGTGCCGCGAGCGCGGAGGCGTCCGTGTCGGCCGGGGCGCCTTCGAGGGCCCCGTCGATCGCGAGGATCGCCTCGTCCGGCTCCAGGAAGAAGTCGCCCGCGACCCGGACGTTCCGCAGGACCCCGTCCTCGGTGTCGAGGTCGACGACGACGAGCTTTCCGCCGGGGACCTTGTACTCGCCGTGCACGGACGCCTCCCTGCCTGTAAGGGGTGAACTCGGCCAAAGGGTACTCCCCGGGGAAACGGGGGGTGACAAGTGCGGCATTCCGGTTGTCAGTCCCCCGTGCTTAGCTGGGGGCATGATCGAAGACTTCCTTGAACACGTCCTCGACGGCCGTACGACCGAGGTCGAGGAGGCGGTCCGCAAGGCGGCCGCCGCCGAGATCACGCCGCGCTTCCGGCAGCTCGCCGCCGACGACATCGTCGAGAAGAACGGCCCGCACGACCTCGTCACCGTCGCCGACCGGGCGGCCGAGGCCCACCTCACCGCCTCCCTCACCGCCCTGCTGCCCGGCTCGGTGGTCGTGGGGGAGGAGGCCGTCCACGCCGACCCCGCCGTGTACGAGGCGCTGCGCGGCGACGCGCCCGTCTGGATCGTCGACCCCGTCGACGGCACCCGCCAGTTCGTCCACGGCGACCCCGCCTTCTGCACGCTCGTCGCCCTCGCCCGGCACGGCGAGATCCTCGCCTCCTGGACCTTCGCCCCCGCCCTCGAGGAGATGGCGGTGGCGGTGCGCGGACGCGGCGCCACGCTCAACGGGCGGGCCATACGCTCCGGTTCGCCGGCGCCGGACGCGGTCCTGGAGGTCGCCACCTCGCACCCCGACTACACCACCCCGGACCAGAAGCGGGCCCTGCTCGGCCTGAATGCCGAAGGGGTACGGCCCAGGCCCTGCGGTTCGGCCGGGCTCGAGTACCTCGCCGTGGCGCGCGGGGCGCTCGACGGCACCGCCTTCAGCTGGGAGTACGCCTGGGACCACGCCGCCGGACTCCTCCTGGTCGCCGAGGCCGGCGGTGCGACGACGACGATCGCGGGGGAGCCGTTCCGCATCACCGGGGGCAACGCGCTGCCGTTCACGACCGCCCGGGACGCGGCGACCGCCGAGCGGATCCGGACGCTCCTCGGGGGCGCGTGAGGAGCGGTCCGCCCCCCGCCTATCCTGGGAGCCTTGGCCATCGGCTGACGAAGGAGTCCGAAGGTGACGAACGAGACGTCGATGCTCGATGCCGTCGTCGTGGGGGCGGGGCCCAACGGACTGACGGCCGCCGTCGAACTGGCCCGGCGCGGCCTCTCCGTGGCCGTCTTCGAGGCCAAGTCCACCGTCGGCGGCGGCGCCAGGACGGAGGAGCTCACCCTCCCCGGCTTCCGTCACGACCCCTGCTCCGCCGTGCATCCGCTCGGTGCCGGCTCGCCCGTCTTCAAGACGATGCCGCTCGACCGGTACGGCCTGGAGTGGCTCCACCCCGAACTGCCCATGGCCCACCCCTGGGACGACGGCACCGCCGCCGTCCTCGCCCGCTCCGTCGCCGAGACCGCCGCCTCCTTCGGGCCGCGCGACGCGGGGACGTACCGCAGGCTCGTCGCCCCCTTCCTCGGCAAGTGGGACACGCTCGCGAGCGACTTCATGCAGCTGCCGCTCACCGCGCTGCCCCGCGACCCGGTCACCCTCGCCCGCTTCGGCCTCGCCGGACTCCCGCCGTCCACCTGGCTGATGCGAAGGTTCCAGGACGAGAAGGCCCCCGCGCTCCTCGCCGGGCTCGTCGCCCATGTCATGGCCCCTCTCGGCGGCTTCGCCACCGGCGCCGTCGGCCTGGTCTTCGCGCTCGCCGCGCACGCGGGCGGCTGGCCGCTGCCCCGGGGCGGCTCCCAGTCGATCTCCGACGCCCTCGCCGCGTACCTCAAGGACCTCGGCGGCGCCGTCCACACCGACTTCGAGGTCAAGCGGCTCGACGACCTGCCGCCCGCCCGCGCCTACGTCTTCGACACCTCGCCCACCGCCCTCGCCCGGATCGCCGGCTTCGGCGGGCACTACGACCACTACAAGTACGGCGCCGCCGCCTTCAAGATCGACTACGCGCTCGACGGGCCCGTGCCGTGGACCGCCGAGGAGGCCCGCCGGGCCGGCACCGTCCAGGTCGGCCCCACCGCCGGCGAGATCGGCACCGCCCTCAGCGAGGCCTCCTCCGGTACCGCCCCCGACGTCCCCTTCCTCATCACCGCCCAGCCCAGCCTCGTCGACCCGTCCCGGGCCCCCGAGGGCAAGCACGTGTTCTGGGCGTACGGGCACGTGCCGAACGGCTGGCGCGGCGACCTCACCGAGGCGATCGAGCGTCAGATCGAGCGCTTCGCTCCCGGCTTCCGCGACCGCGTGCTGGCCCGCGCCACCGCGGGCCCGCGGGAACTCGCCGAGCACAACGCCAACTACGTCGGCGGCGACATCGCCTGCGGCGCAGCCCGCGGCCTCCAGCTCCTGCTGCGCCCCACGCTCTCCCTCCGCCCCTACGCCACCCCGCACCCGGCGGTCTTCCTCTGCTCCTCCGCGACCCCGCCCGGCCCCGGCGTGCACGGCATGTCCGGGCACAACGCGGCGAAGGCCGTATGGCGGAGCCTGCGAAAATAGACTGCCCCCATGGCCAAGTACTTCGACGTGCACCCCGACAACCCCCAGCCCCGCACCATCGGCGCGGTGGCCGACTCCATCAGGAACGGGGCGCTCGTCGCGTACCCGACCGACTCCTGCTACGCGCTCGGCACCCGGCTCGGCAGCCGCGACGGCATCAGCCGCATCCGCACCATCCGCGACCTCGACGACCGGCACCACTTCACGCTGATGTGCGCGAACTTCGCCCAGCTGGGCCAGCTCGTGCACATCGACAACGACGTCTTCCGCGCCGTCAAGGCCTCGACGCCCGGCGCGTACACCTTCATCCTCCCGGCGACGAAGGAGGTGCCGCGCCAGCTCCTCCACCCCAAGAAGAAGACCGTCGGCGTCCGCATCCCCGACCACGTCGTCACCCAGGCCCTGCTCGCCGAACTCGGCGAGCCGCTGCTCTCCAGCACCCTCCTGCTGCCCGACGAGGCCGAACCGCTCACCCAGGGCTGGGAGATCAAGGAGCGGCTCGACCACCAGGTCGACGCCGTTCTCGACTCCGGCGACTGCGGCACCGAACCCACCACCGTCGTCGACTTCTCCAGCGGCGAGCCCGAGATCGTCCGCCGCGGCGCGGGGGACACCCTCCGCTTCGAGTAGCCGGACCGAAGAGGCCACCGGTCCCGGATCGGCCCTACCCGACCCGCACCCGATCACCGTACGGTCGCGTGAACGCCCGTTCACGCGCACCCACGGAGGTCCGAGCGCATGATCGTCATCGCCCACGTCAGCGACGTCCACATCGACGGGGAGCGGCGCAGCCAGGACCGCGCCCGCGCCGTCCTGCGTTACCTGGAGGAGCTGCCGTACGACCTGGCGGCCGTCCTCGTCACGGGGGACATCGCCGACCACGGGGCACCGGACGAGTACGCGGTGGCGCGGGAGCTGCTGACCTCCCGCCACCCGCTGCTCGTCTGCCCCGGCAACCACGACGACCGCGCCGCCTTCCGCAAGGGCCTCCTCGGCGAGCAGAGCGTGGCCGAGCAGAGCCTCCCCGAGCGGGGCCCGGCCGCGCAGAGCCTCCCGGGGGACTTCGCGGCGCGCCCGTACGCCCCCGTCAACCAGGTGCTCCGCGGCGAGGGTTTCGTCATCGCCCTCTGCGACTCCTCGGTGCCCGGCGAGGACCAGGGCCTCCTCGAGGACGAGACGATCGAGTGGCTCGACGGCGTCCTCGCCGCCACCCCGCGCGAGGTGCCCGTCCTGGTCGCCTTCCACCACCCGCCGGTCCCGCTGCACACCCCGTACGTGGACGGGATCCGGCAGTTCGGCGAGGAGCGGCTCGCCGCGCTCGCCGGCCGCCACCCCCACCTCACGGCCTTCCTCGCCGGCCACGCCCACACGGCCGCCGCCACCACCTTCGCCGGGCGCCCGCTGCTCGTCGCGCCCGGGGTGGTCTCGGCCCTGCGCCTGCCCTGGGAGAACCCGACCGATCACCCACACGTCCACCTCGGCCTGCCGCCCGCCCTCGCCTTCCACGTGCTCGACGAGGACGGCCGCCTGACCACCCACTACCGGACCGTCACCGTCTGAGGCCGGGAGGGGGCGGACGTCCATGTCGTTTTCTCGCCAGCCCGCGAGCCGTCCGTCCCCGATCCTGGAACCATGCACAACGACACCGAGCGCTGCGTACGGGCCGTCCAGTCGAAGGAGGCCCGTTTCGACGGCGTCTTCTTCACCGCCGTCCGCACGACCCGGATCTACTGCCGGCCCAGCTGCCCGGCCGTCCCGCCCAAGCCGGAGAACATGGAGTTCCACCCCAGCGCGGCCTCCTGCCAGCGCGCCGGCTACCGGGCCTGCAAGCGGTGCCGGCCCGACACCAGCCCCGGCTCCCCCCAGTGGAACGTCCGGGCCGACGCCGTCGCCCGCGCCGTACGGCTCATCCAGGACGGCGTCGTCGACCGCGAGGGCGTCCCCGGCCTCGCCCGGCGGCTCGGCTGGTCCACCCGCCAGATCGAGCGCCAGCTCCTCGCCGAACTGGGCGCAGGACCCCTCGCCCTGGCCCGCGCCCAGCGCGCCCAGACCGCCCGGCTGCTCATCGAGACCACCGGGATGCCCTTCGGCGAGATCGCCTTCGCCGCCGGCTTCTCCTCCATCCGCACCTTCAACGACACCGTCCGCGAGGTCTTCGCCCTCACTCCCGGCGAGCTCCGCGCCCGCGCCGCCCGCCGGTCACCGCTCCAGCCGACCGCGACCCCCGGCGTCATCAGCCTCCGGCTGCCGTTCCGCGCCCCGCTGGAACCCTCCAACCTCTTCGGACACCTGGCCGCGACCGCCATCCCCGGGGTCGAGGAGTGGCGCGACGGCGCCTACCGGCGGACGCTGAGCCTCCCGTACGGACACGGCATCGTCGCCCTCTCCCCGCGCCCCGACCACATCGCCTGCCGGCTCTTCCTCACGGACCCGCGCGACCTCACCCAGGCGATCAGCCGCTGCCGCCGGCTCCTCGACCTCGACGCCGACCCCGTCGCCGTCGACGACCGGCTCCGCGCCGACCCGCTGCTCACCCCGATCGTCGACAAGGCGCCCGGCCGCCGGGTGCCGGGGACCGTCGACGCCGCCGAGTTCGCCGTACGGGCCGTCCTCGGCCAGCAGGTCTCCACCGCCGCCGCCCGCACCCACGCCGCCCGCCTGGTCACCGCGCACGGCGTCCCCATCGAGGACCCCGAGGGCGGGCTCACCCATCTCTTCCCGGGACCCGAGGCGCTCGCCGCCCTCGACCCCGAGACCCTCGCCCTGCCGCGCAGCCGCCGCACCACCCTCCTCACCCTGGTCGGAGCCCTCGCCGACGGCTCGCTCCCGCTCGGCCCCGCCGACGACCGCGAGGAGGCCCGCGCCCGGCTCCTCGCCCTGCCCGGCTTCGGCCCCTGGACCACCGAGATCATCGCCATGCGGGCGCTCGGCGACCCCGACGCCTTCCTCCCCGGCGACCTCGGAGTCCGCCGTGCCGCCGAGGGGCTGGGACTGCCCGGCACCCCGGCCGCGCTCACCGCCCGCGCCGCGCACTGGCGCCCCTGGCGCGCCTACGCCGTCCAGTACCTCTGGGCGACCGACGACCACCCGATCAACCTCCTTCCCGCGTGAAGCACCTCTCCGAGCACCGTGAGGACCGTCCCATGCCCGCCATCCAGCACACCGTCGTGGACAGCCCCTACGAGCCGCTGACGCTCGTCGCCGTCGACGGCGTCCTCAGCCGCCTCCACATGACGGGACAGCGGCACCGCCCGCCGGAGGAGACCTTCGGCGAGCCCGACCCGCGCCCCTTCGGCGAGGTGATCCGCCAGCTCGACGCCTATTTCGCGGGCGAACTCACCGAGTTCGAGCTGCCGTTGAACCTGATCGGCACCCCGTTCCAGCTGCGCGTCTGGGAGCAGCTCCTGCGCATCCCGTACGGCGAGACCCGGACGTACGGCGAACTCGCCGAGGAGCTCGGCAACCCCGGCGCCTCGCGGGCCGTGGGCCTGGCCAACGGCAAGAACCCCGTCGGCATCATCGTCCCCTGCCACCGGGTCGTCGGCGCGGGAGGCAGCCTCACCGGCTACGGCGGCGGCCTGGACCGCAAGCAGCGGCTGCTCGCCTTCGAATCGGGTGCGGCGGAACCGGACGCCCTCTTCTAGCGGAGCCGGTCGAGGAGCGCGGGCAGCGCCGTGCCGATCGGCTCGCGCACGACCTCGTCGGCGACGGGATCGTACGGGGTGGGCTCGGCGTTCACGATGATCAGCCGGGCGCCGTGCTCCGCCGCGATCCCCGCGAGGGAGGCCGCCGGCTGGACCTGGAGGCTGCTGCCCACCGCGACGAACACCTCGGTGGCCTTGGCGATCGACATGGCCTGGCCGAGCACCACCGGATCGAGCCGCTGCCCGAACATCACCGTCGCCGGCTTGAGGATCCCGCCGCACGCCCGGCACGCCGGGTCGTCGTCACCGGCCCGTACCCGGTCGAGCGCTTCCGCCGTCGACGAGCGCGCGTGGCAGGCCGTGCACACCACCGACCGTGCCGAGCCGTGGAGTTCGAGAACCTTCCGCGCGGACACCCCGGCGGCCTGGTGCAAGCCGTCCACGTTCTGCGTGATCACCCGCAGCGCGTTGCCGCTCGTCCGTTCGTACGCGGCGATCGCGTGGTGCGCCACGTTCGGCTCGGCGCTCAGGGCCGGACCGTCGAGCCGCATCCGCCACGAGCGGCGGCGGATCTCCGGATCGGCCATGTAGGGCCCGTACGTGACGAGACGCTCGGCCTCGGGGTCCCGCCGCCACAGACCGTTCGGACCCCGGTAGTCGGGGATGCCCGAGTCGGTGGAGATGCCGGCACCGGTGAAGATCGCGACCATCGTCATGCGAAGACCCTAGGCACCGCCACACCGCTCCCGAGATCGGGTTTCCGGGTGTCAGGTTCCCGGCATGGCCAAGGTGAACGTCGTGCTCGACGCCGAACTCGTCGTGGAAGTCATGGTCCTGGCCGGCATCGGCAACCCCCAGGACGCCGTCGAGGCGGTGGTCCGTGACTACATCGCCCGCGGCCACCGCACCGAGGCACGAGCCGTCAGCCGCGACGAGCCGCAGCGCACCGGCGAGATCGTCCCGCCGGAACCTCCGCAGGGCTGACCGTGCCGGAGACCTCCGGCCGGCGCGCCCGTCTGCTCCTCGGCGGCTGCTTCTGGGTTCTCCTCGGCGGTCTCGTCCTGGTCGTCGGTGCCCTGCTGCTGGTCGCCACGGCCCTGTCGTCCCTCGACCGTCCCGTGGATCCCAAGCCCTCCCTCACTCCGTCCGCTCCGTCAACCGCAGGGTCCGCTCCGCCAGTTCGCTGATGCGGACGCCGTCGAAGCCGAAGACGGCGCTGTGCACCCGGTCGCGCAGCGGCTCGGACCACTGCGCCGGGATCGCGGCCGCGCCGCAGCGGACCCCGGCGACCGAGCCCGCCGTCGCCCCGTTGGAGTCGGTGTCCAGGCCGCCGCGGACGGTCAGCGCGATCGTGCGGGTGAAGTCCCCCTCGCCGTACAGGAGTCCGGCGGTCAGGACGGCCGCGTTCGGGATCGTGTGGATCCAGCCGAGGCCCGCCGTCCGCTCCGCGAGCTCGGTGAGCGCCTCCGACCAGCCGAGCCCCGACTCGTACAGCGCGACGGTGCCCCGTACGGTCCGGGCGAGCCGGCTGCTCGCCGGCACCCGCTCCAGGCTCGTCTCCAGCGCCGACCGGATGTCCGGCGCGGTGAAGGCCGCAGCGATCAGCGCCGCCGCCCACATCGCCCCGTACACGCCGTTCCCCGTGTGCGAGAGGACCGCGTCCCGGCGGGCGAGCGAGGCGGCCCGGCGCGGATCGCCCGGGCAGGTCCAGCCGTACACATCGGCCCTGATCAGCGCCCCGATCCACTCCTGGTACGGATTGTCGTACGTGGCGGTGAGCGGCGGCCGCAGCCCGTCGGCGAGGTTCCGGTAGGCGACCCGCTCCGCCGTGAACGTCTGCAGGTACGGCAGCCGCAGCAGCCACTCCTGGCCGACCTGCTCGGTGGTGAACGCGAAGCCGTACGTCTCCAGGAGGTGCAGCCCCAGGACCGACCAGTCGACGTCGTCGTCCCGGCAGCTGCCGTCGATCCCGCCCCGCACGCACCGCTCCCACTCCGGCCGCAGCTCGAAGCCCGTCGCCCCGGGCGGCGGGGGAGGGAGGTAGTCCGTCAGCGGGAGCGCCCCGGTCAGCCGCAGATACGCGTCGATGTGCTCCCTGGTCCAGTGGTCGCCGCGCTCCACCGGCTTGCCGAGCATGTTCCCGGCGATCCGGCCCGTCCAGCCGCCCAGGATCCGGTCCCCGAGCTCCCCGTCCGTGAACCCCATACCTCCGGTGTACCGAATCGGGCGGCCGGGCGCGCGCCGACCGTCAGTCCTCGGGCGGCTCCGCGCCGGTACGGGCCTTCTCCGGCGGTCGGAGCTCCTCGGGACGGTCGTCGGCCCGCTCCGTCATCGCCTCGCCCACCAGCGTCCGCACCGCGTCCCGCAGCCCGTGCAGGGCGTGGTGCCGGGCCGGGCCCGCCCCCGGGTCCTCCCGCAGCTCCTTCAGGAGCGCGAAGCACAGCACCAGCATCACCACCACGAACGGCAGCGCCACCAGGATCGTCGCCGTCTGCAGCGAGGTCAGACCGCCCGCCACGAGCAGCACCGCCGCCACGGCCGCCATCAGGACGCCCCAGGTCACCACGAGCCAGGTCGGCGGGTGGAGCGAGCCGCGGCTCGTCAGCGAACCCATCACCAGGGAGGCCGAGTCCGCGCTCGTGACGAAGTACGTCATCACCAGGAGCATCGCGATGACCGAGGTCACCGTCCCGATCGGCAGCGCCTCCAGCATCGCGAACAGCGAGGCCTCGGCGCCGTCCTCGACCGCCGTCGCCAGGTCCGCCGCACCCGTCGACTCCAGCCGGATCGCGGTCCCGCCCATCACGCAGAACCACACCACCGTCGCCCCCGAGGGCACGAGCAGCACCCCCACCAGGAACTCGCGGATCGTCCGGCCGCGCGAGATCCGGGCGATGAAGGTGCCGACGAACGGCGCCCAGGACAGCCACCACGCCCAGTAGAAGATCGTCCAGGCGCCCAGCCAGTCGCGGTCGGTGAACGCACCCGTGCGGCTCGCCATCGGCAGCAGCTCGTGCAGATAGCCCCCGACGGAGGCCGGGATGGTGTCCAGGACGTAGACCGTCGGGCCGAGCAGGAACACGAAGAGCATCAGACAGGCCGCGAGGACGATGTTCAGCGTGGACAGCCACTTCACGCCCTTGTGCAGCCCGGAGAACGCCGAGAGCACGAAGGCCCCCGACAGGGCCACGATGATGATCAGCTGCGTGGCCGTGGAGTTCTCCACGTCCATCGTCAGGTTCAGCCCCTCGGCGACCTGGAGCGCGCCGAGCCCCAGGCTCGTCGCCGTGCCGAACACCGTCGCGAACACCGCGAGCAGGTCGACCGCCTTGCCCGGCCAGGACGCCGCCCGGCGCGCCCCCATCAGCGGCACGAAGGCGGAGCTCAGCCGGTTCCCCCGGCCCTTGCGGAAGCCCGCGTACGCCAGCGCGAGACCCGCGATGCCGTAGATCGCCCACGGGGTCAGCGTCCAGTGGAAGAACGAGTACTCCAGGGCCGTCCTGGCCGCCGCGCCGGTCCCCGCCGGGACCCCGGTCGCCGGCGGAGGGTTCAGGAAGTGCGTCAGCGGTTCCCCGACCCCGTAGAACATCAGACCGATGCCCATGCCGGCGCTGAACATCATCGCGATCCACGCCAGGTTCGTGAACTCCGGCTCCGAGTCGTCGGCGCCCAGCCTGATCCGGCCGAAGCGGCTCAGCGCGATCACCACGCACAGCACCAGGAAGGTGTCCGCGGCGACCACGAACAGCCAGGCGAAGTTCGACAGCACCCACGCGAGGGCGGTGGAGGAGGCGCGGTCGAACGAGTCCTCGCCCAGCGCCGCCCAGGCGACGACCGCGACGACGGCCGCGACGCCGATCCCGATGACCGCGCCGTCGGGCCGGCCGTCGCTGCCCTCGTCCGTCGTGCCGTCCGTCCTGCCGTCCGGAACGATCTTTTCCGTACTCATGTGACCCCACTATGGTCCGGAATATCGCCTTATCAGGGGGTGGCACGCCGTCTGGCGGTACGGATAGGCTCCCCCTCGGCGCGACTGCACGTTCGAAAGCAAGGGATGCAAGGTGACGGACGGGGCAGCAACTCAGGCCGCACACGTTCTCGTGGCAGCCGACAAGTTCAAGGGCTCGCTCACGGCCGTACAGGTCGCGGAGCGGGTGACGGCAGGACTGCGACGGGTCGTCCCCGAGCTCACGGTGGAGACCCTGCCGGTCGCCGACGGCGGCGACGGCACCGTCGCCGCGGCCGTCGCCGCCGGCTTCGAGCGGCGCGAGGTCCGTGTGACGGGCCCGCTCGGCGAGCCGGTCACCGCGGCGTTCGCGCTGCGCGGCACCACCGCGGTCGTCGAGATGGCCGAGGCCTCGGGCCTCCAGCTGCTCCCGCCCGGCGTGTTCGCCCCCCTCACGGCGACCACGTACGGCTCCGGAGAGCTGCTCCGCGCCGCCCTCGACGCCGGTGCCACCACCCTCGTCTTCGGCGTCGGCGGCAGCGCCACCACCGACGGCGGCTCCGGCATGCTCGCCGCGCTCGGCGCCCGCTTCCTCGACGCGGACGGCGAGCCCGTCGGCCCCGGCGGCGCGCCGCTCGCCGACCTCGCCACGGCCGACCTCAGCGGGCTCGACCCCCGCTTCGGCTCCGTCGACCTGATCCTCGCGAGCGACGTCGACAACCCGCTGACCGGCCCCAAGGGAGCCCCCGCCGTCTACGGGCCGCAGAAGGGCGCCACCCCGGACGACGTCCGGGTGCTCGACGCGGCCCTCGCGCACTTCGCCACCGTCCTGGAGAAGGCCATCGGGCCGCGCGCCGCCGAGGCCGCCGTCGCGCCCGGCGCGGGCGGGGCCGGCGGCATCGGATACGGCGCGCTGATCCTCGGCGCGAGCTTCCGGCCCGGCATCGAGCTGATGCTGGAGGTCCTCGGCTTCGCCCCCGCCCTTGAGCGGGCCACCCTCGTCATCACCGGCGAGGGCTCCCTCGACGAGCAGACCCTCCACGGCAAGGCCCCCGCCGGCGTCGCCGCCGCCGCCCGCGCCGCCGGCAAGGAGGTCGTCGCGGTCTGCGGCCGCCTGGCCCTGCCGCCGGAGGCCCTGGGGACGGCCGGCATCCGCCGCGCGTACCCGCTGACGGAGCTGGAGCCGGACACGGCGAAGTGCATCGCGCATGCGGGTCCGCTGCTCGAAATGGTGGCGTCGAACATCGCAACGGACTTCCTGCGGTAGCCCCACCCCCGTTGTGGGCAGGCGTTCCGCAAGGGGCGATGGGGGTCCCCCCTGCTCGAGCGAAGCCGAGAGCTTGGGGGAGGGTGGGCACAACGGACGGC
>NZ_JBEOVH010000022.1:0-142744 GCF_040295385.1 Streptomyces sp. NPDC002825 | reverse complement strand
CATGCTCGCAGACACACGATGCGGCTGCATCCGACTTCTCCGCAACGCTCGAACCAGAACGGAACCCGGTGAACCTATGCGGTCAGAGCACTAGCGGCGCCTCCGCGTTCCGAGCCTGGGCCCGCACCCCGTGCGCAGTGCACTGGTGGTGCGGGTCAGGGCGGGAGCCTCTGGCGCCGGCAAGGGCGCCGTTCCGTTGTGCCCGCCCGTTCCGCCCTGGGGGCACCTCCCGGACGAAGTCTGGGGGAGGAACGCATGCCCACAACGGGGTGGGCGCCGTCCCTGAGGAGCGGACCCGTCAGAGCTCCGTCGCGCGGAACGTCACCCGCCCCGCCACCACCGTCAAGCGCACCGGAACCTCCGGAAGTTCCGTCGCCCGCGTCGTCAGCGGATCCGCCCCCAGAACCGTCAGATCCCCCCGGTACCCCACCCCGAGCCGCCCCGCCACACTCTCCTCGCCCGCCGCATACGCCGCCGCCGTCGTCATCCCCCGCAGCGCCTCCAGCGCCGTCAGCGCCTGCTCCGGTCCGTGCGGCGCCTGCCCCAGGTCACGGCTCGGCCGTCGGTGCCGCGCCCCGGCCATCACCCCCAGCGGCGGGAACGGCGCGATCGGCCAGTCCGAGCCGAGCACCACCGTCGCGCCCGACTCCGACAGGTCCCGGCAGCGCCACGCGCGCGCGGCGCGCTCCTCACCGAGGCGCCGCGACCAGTTGTCCGTGTGGTCGGCACGCGTGAAGTCGCAGCAGTGCGTCGGCTGCATCGACGCCAGCACCCCCAGCTCCGCGAACCGCCGCAGCGTGTCGTCCGGCACCGTCTCGATGTGCTCCACCCGGTGCCGTACCTCGCCCCCGCCGCTCCGCGCCTTCTCGACGGCGTCGAGGACATGACGTACCGCCGCGTCACCGATGGCGTGCGTCGCCGTCGCCACCCCCGCGCGGTGCAATTCCCCGACGATCCGGGTGTACGCCTCCGGGTCCGGCCAGAACGCGTGCGTCGACTCGCCGTGACGGTCCGGCCGTTCCAGCCACGCCGTTCCGTTGTCGATCGTCCCGTCCATGAACAGCTTCACGCCCGCGACCCGCCACAGCTCGCCGCCCGTGCCCTGCAGCGCGATCAGTTCCCGTACCCCGAGCTCGTCCGTCCCCGGCTGGCACCACGGCGCGACCCGCAGTCGCAGCGGCAGTTCGCCCGCCGCGTCGAGCTCCCCGTACAGCGCGAGGCTGTCCCCGTTGGCGTCCATGGCGTGACCGCCCGTGAGGCCCGCCGCCGCCATGGACCGCAGCGCCGCCGCCAGCCGCTCCCGGCTCTCCTCACGCGTCGGGCGGGGCGCGACCCGCTCGACGAGCTCACAGGCCGCGTCCTCCTGGAGCAGCCCGGTCGGACGTCCGTCGGCGTCGCAGACGATCTCCGCCGACGCCTGGTCGAAGGTGCGGGGGCCGTCGACCCCGGCGAGTTCGAGGGCCCGCCGGCTGGCCAGGGCCGAGTGCGCGTCGAACAGCAGCAGGAAGGCCGGCACGCCGTCGAGCACCGCGTCGAACGGCGCGGTGCCGACCGGCAGGCCCCCGAAGGCGTTCGGGTCGAGACCCCAGCCGAACAGCCACTTGCCGCGGTCCAGACTCCGCACCTCGCGGGCCAGCGCCTCCCGCACGTCGTCGAGGTCGGCGCAGTACGACAGGTCGAGACCGTGGGTGAGTTCGGCACCCGACACCGGATGCAGGTGGCCGTCGACGAGGCCGGGGGTGACGACGGACCCCTTGAGGTCCACGACCGTGGTCGCCGGACCGGCCAGCGCCCGGATCTCGCGGTCGTCGCCGAGAGCGGAGATCCGGCCGTCCTCGGAGACGGCGAGCGCGCTCTCCGGAAGGAACGCCCCCGTGCCGGGGTCGAGCAGTCGGGCGGAGAGCAGGACGAGTCGGGTGCGCACGGGTGGCTCCAGAAAGAGTGCGGATGGCTGTAGGGGGAGGTCGAGGTCGGTGGAGGCCGGCCGGCTTGAGGCCGGTGAAGGCGGGCCGGCGCCTGGCCCTTGGGGCGGGTGGCTCATGGTCGGTGGGCGGGCCGGCGTCCGGCCCGTCGGGCGGGTGTCCGAGGTCGGTGGACGTTCCGGCGCCCGGCGCTTCGGGCGGGTGACTTGAGGTCGGCGGGCGAGCCGGGGCCTGGCTCTTCGAGTGGGTGGCGGAGACCGTCGGGCGGGCCGGCGCCCGGCCCTCCGCGCGGGGTGGCCAGAGCCGTTGGGGCGGGTGGCTTGAGGCCGCTGCCCGGGTGGCCGCCATAGGCGGGGCCTCCGGGTGCGTGGCACCCACACGACGCCACACCCCACACGACGCCACACCCCACACCCCCCACGATGTGGCGCCCTACCCGACGTGCCCCCGGCGCGACGCGATGCGCCCCCCACACAACGCAAGGATCCGCGCGCGTCAGCGCGGCTCGGCCGCCGGTTCCGCCGGTTCCGCAGGATCCGGCGTTTCGGCGGCCCCGACCGCTTCCGGGCGCTCGTCCGGCCCGGCCGCCCCCGCCCGCTCCGGCGCCTCGTCCGGCCCGGCCGCCTCCGCGCGCCCGGGAGCCTCGGCGCGCGCCACCCCCTGCGGAGTCGCCGCCCCCGGCAGCGTCACCTCCGTCAAAGCCCCGTACCGCAGCCCCAGTTCCCGCTCCGCCGTCGTCACCGCCATCCGCGTCACCGCCTCCGGGCGGTTGCTGCGGTCCGTGTTGGCGTGGGCCGCCAGGCCGTCGAGGGCCACCAGGATCTGGATCGCCGTCGTGCGCGGGTCGTCCGTCCGGAACTCGCCCCGCTCCACGCCCTCGCGGATGAGGCCTTCGAGCCGGTCGTCGGAGGCGAGTTCCTGTTCCGCGACCCGGTCGCGGAGCACCGGCCGGTAGCGGCTGAGGTGCCGGGCGTTGATCCACAGGCGGCTGATGTCGTCGTACGCCTCTCCGGCCGAAAGGGCGAAGTACCGCGCGAGGTACTGCGTCGGGGTCCCGTCGGGACGGTCCGCGGGCAGCAGCGCGTCGAGTTCGCCGGTGGACGCGACGCTGAACGCCTCGGCCACCAGATCCTCCGCGGAAGGGAAGTAGTGGCTGATCAGGCCGGGTCGTACGGCGAGCTCGTCGGCGATGCGCCGGAGCGTGACGCACTCCAGGCCCTCGGTCAGGGCGACCCGGGCCGCGGTCTCGACGATCTCCGCCCTACGGGCCTCGGGAGTTTTCCGAATTCTCTTGCGCTGAACGCTTGACGGCATACCGGTGATGCTATTGAGTGTGCGACCAATAAGCAACCAGGTGGGCACGACAGCATCCGGAGGGCCGCATGGCTTCCACGATCCCCGACCCCGGCGCCGCCCGCGCCGAGGTCACCTCACCGGCCGCCGACCGGCCCGGCCGCATCGAGGCCCACGGCATCGATCACATCCCCGACAGCGAGCGTCACGGCCACCCGCGGGAGCTCTTCTCCGTGTGGGCCGCGGGCAGCGTCAACTACCTCAGCCTCGTCATCGGCGGCGCCCTCGTCCTGATGGGCCTGAGCCTCTGGCAGGCCGTCGCCGTGATCGTCGTCGGCAATCTCTTCTGGGTGATCACCGGCCTCCTGGCCACCTCGGGACCGGCGGCGGGCGCGCCCAGCGAGGTGATCACCCGGGCCATGTACGGCGTCATCGGCAACCGCGTGAACAACGCGATAGGCGGCTGGCTGGTCTCCGTCTGCTACTTCGCGCTCAACCTCGCCGCCGCCGCGACCGCCGCCTTCGCGCTCGTCGAGAAGGCCGGCATCACCGCGAACACCCCCGTCAAGGTGGCGGTCATCGTGGTGATCGCCGCCCTCACGCTGGCCATCAGCGTCTACGGCCACGCCCTGATCATCAAGCTGTACCTGCCGATCACCCTGGCCCTGTCCGGTGCGTTCACCGTCGTCGCCCTCGCCGTCTTCCGGCACGCCGACTTCTCCTACGCGCCGGCCGAGCCGCTCTCGGGCGTCGATCTCTGGGCGCTGATCACCGCGGGCACCACGATGATCGCCTCAGGCCCGCTCTCGTACACCACGAGCGCCGACTTCTCCCGCTATCTGCCGCGTACGGCCTCGAAGAAGGCGATCCTCGGCTGGACCGCCTTCGGCGCCTTCCTGCCCAGCGTCATCGTCACCGCGCTCGGCGCCTTCGCGGCCACCGCCGTCGACATGACCGACCCCCAGACCGCCCTCCAGGGGATCCTGCCGGGCTGGTTCGTGCCCGTCTTCCTGCTCGCGCTCGTCCTCGGCACGATCGCCATCAACGCCCTGACCGCGTACAGCGCCGGACTCGCCCTCCAGGCCGTCGGCCTGCGCATCCGACGCACCGTCAGCGTCCTCTTCGACGGCACCGTCGCGGTCGCGCTCACCCTGTACGGTCTGCTGGTCTCCAACTTCCTGGACACCGTCAGCAACGCCCTCCAGGTGATCGTGGTCCTGATCGGCCCCCTCATGGCCGTGTACGCCGCCGACATCGTGCTGCGCCGGAACCGGTACGACGGCCGGACCCTCTCGGACGAGACCCCCGGCAGCCCCTTCTGGTTCACCGGCGGCGTCAACCGGGCGGGCGCCCTGGCCCTGATCGTGGGCGTGGCCTCGGCCGCCCTCTGCGTCAACACCGTCTACACCGGCCCGGTCGCCACGGCGCTCGGCGGGATCGACCTGTCGATGCCGGTCGGCATGCTGGTCGCCTCGGGCCTGTACGTGCTCCTCGGCCGCCGCGCGGTGGCGGCGACGAGCCACTGACCGGCGGGGCGGCCGGACGCCCACCCCGGCCGCCCCGCCCCTTCTCCCGCGCGCTCCTAGCGCGCCGCCTCCACGAGGCCCCGCATCACCCGCAGGTCCTCGCCCATCTCCGGGTGCCACTGCACACCGAGGACCCAGCCCGTGCCGTCCGTCTCCACCGCCTCCACCGTGCCGTCCTCCGCGTGGGCCGAGGCCGTGAGGCCGCTGCCCAGGCGGTCCACGGCCTGGTGGTGGTAGGTCGGGACCTCGGCGAGCTCGGGCACGAGGGAGGCGTAGCGGGTGCCCGGCACGGGCTTCACCGCGTGCCGGCCGATCACCCCGGCCGCCTCCACGTGCCCGTCCAGGTGCTGGATCAGCGAGCCGCCGAGGGCCACGTTCAGGAGCTGCATGCCCCGGCAGATGCCGAGCAGCGGAGTGCCGGAGGCCAGGGCAGCGTCGATCAGGGCCAGCTCCCAGGTGTCCCGGGCCCGGGCCGGCGGTCCGGTACGGGGGTCGGGCTCGGCCCCGTACCGTACGGGCTCGACGTCCGCCCCACCCGCGACGACCAGGCCGTCGAGCCGGGCCACGACCGCCGCCGCGTCCTCCGGCCCGCCCGGCGGGAGCATCACCGGGAGCCCGCCGCTCTCCCGTACGAGACGGGGGTACTGCGCCGGAAGCAGCGCGGCGGTCATGTCCCACACGCCCCAGCGCGCCTGGTCCAGATAGGTGGTCACGCCGATCAGCGGCTTGGTCACGGAAACTTCCTCCAGGGGTGCGGAGAGTCGGGTGGATCAGTCGCGTTCGAGCTCGGCCTCGGCCGCGGCGAGCGCCGCGAACTCCTCCTCGGGCGCACTGGCCACCAGATGGTGCCGACTGTAGAACGCGAAGTAGGCGAGTGCGATCACGTACACCCCGAGCGCCATGAACGCCGCCGTCCGGTCCACCAGGAAGGTCGCGACCAGCGCCGAGAGGGCCAGGACGAAGGCCACCGAGGAGGTCACGATCCCGCCGGGCGTGCGGTACGGCCGGTGCAGGCCCGGCTCGCGGCGGCGGAGCACGATGTGGGAGAGCGCCATCAGGGCGTACGAGATGGTGGCGCCGAAGACCGCGATGTTCAGCATCCGCGCCCCGTTCCCGGTCCCGGCGGCGAGCGCGCAGCCGATGGCGCCGGGGATGAGGAGTCCCAGGTAGGGCGACTTGCGGCGGCTCGTGAGGGACAGGAAGCGGGGCAGGTAGCCCGCCCGGGAGAGCGCGAAGAGCTGGCGCGAGCCCGCGTAGATGAGCGAGAAGAAGGACGCGACCAGACCCGCGAGGCCCGCGTAGTTCACGAAGCGGCTGAGCGCGGTCGGCTCCCCGTCGCCCTGGAGCGCCACGACCAGCGGGTTTCCGGCCTCCTGCACGGCGGCCGCACCGCGCGCCCCGGTGGTGGCGAAGAAGGTCATGACGGCGAGCAGCACCAGGATCCCCATGGAGATCGCGAGCGCCCTCGGCATGGACCGCACCGGGTCCTTCGCCTCCTCGGCGGCCAGTGGCACGCCCTCGACGCCGAGGAAGAACCACATGCCGAAGGGGAACGCGGCCCAGATCCCGAGGAGCCCGAAGGGCAGCCAGGAGTTGGAGCCGAGGGCCTCGCCGTCGACCGGGATGTCGTTCAGGCCGTCCACGTGGAAGTCGGTGAACGCGCCGAGGGCGAAGACGACGAGGGCCGCGACCGCGATCGCCGTCACGATCAGGCTGAAACGCAGCGCCTCGCCGACGCCCCACAGGTGGATGCCGATGAAGAGCGCGAAGCAGACCAGATAGACCGGCCAGCCGGACTCCAGGCCGAAGAGCCCGAGGGACTCCACGTAGTCGCCGATGAAGATGGAGATCGCGGCCGGGGCCAGGATGTACTCGATGAGGATCGCGGTGCCGGTGAGGAAGCCGCCCCAGGTGCCGAGCGCCCGGCGCGCGAAGCCGTAGCCGCCGCCCGCGGTGGGCAGGATGGCGGACAGCTCGGCGAGCGCGAAGACCAGACAGGCGTACATCGCGCCCATCAGGAGGGTGGCGACGGCGAGCCCGCCGAAGCCGCCCTTCGACAGACCGATGTTCCAGCCGGAGAAGTCCCCCGACACGACGTACGCCACGCCGAGGCCGGTCAGCAGCAGCCAGCCGGCGCTGCCGCGGCGCAGGGCCCGGCGTTCCAGGTAATCGTCCTTCGGCGGTGTGATGTCTTCCAGCGTCATGGCAGCGTCAGCTCCCCGCAACGGGCCCAATGGATCGGATCCATACCTTTGCGGTGCCCGACGGGGGAGCGCAACCCCCCTGCGTTACTTTCGGGTTACGCGCCCGGCCGCCCTGGAGTCACGTCAGGAAGCCCCGCAGCAGCGCCGCCGTGCCCGCGCAGTGCTCCCGCATCACCTCGCGCGCCGCGTCCGCGTCCCCGTCCAGGACCGCCTCCACCAGGGCCGTGTGCTGGTGCTGGGAGTGCTCCAGATTGCGTACGAGCAGGGGGATGCAGTCCAGGAGGTCGTTCACCGTCGCCCGGACGGCGGCGTACTGGGCGGTCAGCGTCGGCGAGCCGGAGAGCTCCGCGAGCGTGAGGTGGAGCAGGGTGTCCTGGCGGCGGTAATCGTCCAGCGGGGCGTCATGCGTCGCCGCCACGGCCGTCCGCAGCCGCTCGGCGCCCGCCGTGTCGAGACCGTGGGCCGCGCAGAGACCGGCGGCCCCCACCTCCAGGACCTCACGGAAGCGCAGGGTGTCCTCCATGTCGACCGTGGCGATCCGGCGGCGCAGCTCGTCCTCGTCCGCCGTCTGTGGCCTGGGCAGCACGAACGTCCCGCCGTACCGGCCGCGCCGGCTCTCCACGAGCCCCTGCTCCTGGAGGACCTTGAGGACCTCGCGCAGGGTCACCCGGCTGATCCCCATCCGGTCGGCGAGCTCCCGTTCGGCGGGCAGCCGCTCCCCGCCGGGCACCAGGCCGAGCCGTACCACCTGGAGGATCTGCTCCAGGGCCTCCTCGAATCCGTTGCCCGCCCGCACCGGCCGCAGCACGGGCGTCAGCCGGTCCGCCGAGTCACTCGTACTGGCCACGTTCTCGTTTTCCTCTCTCCAGCACTTCCCAAGCAATGGTCTTCCGCAATACCTTATGGCTCCCGGCAGGCCGAAGGAGGAGCAATCCCGTGGCAGACCGCACACCCCCGCTCACCGTCGAGGAGCTCCGAGCCCTCGTCGCGAGCGGCGAGATCGACACCGTCGTCCTGGCCTTCCCCGATATGCAGGGACGACTCCAGGGCAAGCGGTTCGCCGCACCCTTCTTCCTGGACGAGGTCCTCGGCCACGGCACCGAGGGCTGCAACTACCTCCTCGCCGTCGACACCGAGATGAACACCGTCGACGGCTACGAGATGTCCTCCTGGGACCGCGGCTACGGCGACTTCGCGATGCACCCCGACCTCACCACCCTCCGCCGCCTCCCCTGGAACGACGCCACCGCCATGGTGACGGCCGACCTCGCCTGGGCCGACGGCACCCCCGTCGTCGCCGCGCCCCGCCAGATCCTCCGCCGCCAGCTGGAGCGCCTCGCGGAGCTCGGCCTCACCGCCCACGTCGGCACCGAGCTCGAGTTCATCGTCTTCAAGGACAGCTACGAGCAGGCCTGGGACGCCGACTACCGCGGCCTCACCCCCGCCAACCAGTACAACATCGACTACTCCGTCCTGGGTACCGGACGCATCGAACCCCTCCTGCGCCGCATCCGCAACGAGATGACCGGCGCCGGACTCACCGTCGAGTCCGCCAAGGGCGAGTGCAACCCCGGCCAGCACGAGATCGCCTTCAAGTACGACGAGGCCCTCGTCACCTGCGACCAGCACGCCGTCTACAAGACGGGCGCCAAGGAGATCGCCGCCCAGGAGGGCTGCTCGCTCACCTTCATGGCGAAGTACAACGAGCGCGAGGGCAACTCCTGTCACATCCACCTCTCCCTCCAGGACGCCGAGGGACACAACGTGATGGCCGGGGACGACGCCCACGGCATGTCCGAGACCATGCGGCACTTCCTCGCCGGACAGCTCGCCGCCCTCCGCGACTTCTCCCTCCTCTACGCCCCCAACATCAACTCCTACAAGCGGTTCCAGCCCGGCTCCTTCGCGCCCACCGCCGTCGCCTGGGGCCACGACAACCGCACCTGCTCGCTCCGGGTCGTCGGCCACGGCCGCTCCACCCGCTTCGAGAACCGCCTCCCCGGCGGCGACGTCAACCCGTACCTCGCCGTCGCGGGACTGGTCGCCGCCGGCCTGTACGGCATCGAGCAGCGCCTCGAACTGCCCCCGCCGTGCACCGGGAACGCGTACACCGCCGAGTACGCGCACGTCCCCACGACCCTGCGCGAGGCCGCCGAACTCTGGGAGACCAGCGAGATCGCCAAGGCCGCCTTCGGCGCCGAGGTCGTCGCCCACTACCGCAACATGGCCCGCGTCGAACTCGACGCCTTCGACGCGGCGGTGACCGACTGGGAGCTGCGCCGCTCCTTCGAACGCCTGTGACAGAAGAGAGAAGAGAGTTGCTCCAGGTACTGAACCCGGCGACCGAAGAACTCGTCGCCACCGTCCCCGCCGCCACTCCCGCCGACGTCGACGCCGCCGTCGCCCGCGCCACCGCCGCCCAGCGCGGCTGGGCCGCCGCCGCGCCCGCCGACCGGGCCCGGCTGCTCCGCCGCTTCGCCGCCGTCGTCGACGACCACATCGAGGAACTGGCGCGCCTGGAGGTCACCGAGGCGGGCCACACCATCGGCAACGCCCGCTGGGAGGCAGGCAACGTCCGGGACCTGCTCGACTTCTCCGCCGGGGGAGTGGAGCGGCTCAACGGCCGCCAGATCCCGGTGGCCGGCGGCCTCGACATCACGATCCTCGAACCGCTCGGCGTCGTCGGCGTCATCGCACCCTGGAACTTCCCCATGCCGATCGCGGCCTGGGCCACCGCACCCGCCCTCGCCGCCGGCAACGCCGTCCTCCTCAAGCCGGCCGAGACCACCCCCCTCACCGCGCTCCGGCTCGCCGAACTCGCCCTGGAGGCGGGCCTCCCCGAAGGCCTCTTCCAGGTCCTCCCCGGCACCGGCCCCGTCGCCGGCAACGCCCTCGTCGAACACCCCGGCATCGCCAAGATCGTCTTCACCGGCTCCACCCGGGTCGGAAAGTCGATCATGGCGAAGTGCGCCGACCAGGTGAAGCGGGTCACCCTCGAACTCGGCGGCAAGAGCCCCAACATCGTCTTCGCCGACGCGGACCTGGAAGCCGCCGCGGCCGCGGCCCCGATGTCCTTCCTCGACAACAGCGGCCAGGACTGCTGCGCCCGCACCCGCATCCTCGTCCAGCGGAGCGCGTACGACCGCTTCCTGGAGCTCCTCACCCCCGCCGTCGAGGAGATCGTCGTCGGCGACCCGGCCGACGAGCGCACCCAGATGGGCCCGCTCATCTCCCGCGCCCAGCTCGACCGCGTCCGCTCCTACGTCACCGACGACCTCCAGGGGATCCGGGGCAAGGCGCCCGAGGGACCCGGCTTCTGGTTCCCGCCGACCGTCCTCACCGGCGTCGCCGAGACCGCCCCCTGCGCCGTCGAGGAGATCTTCGGACCCGTCGCCGTCGTCCTCCCCTTCGAGGACGAGGCCGACGCGATCCGCCTCGCCAACGCCACCGAGTACGGCCTGTCCGGCTCGATCTGGACCCGCGACGTCGGCCGCGCCCTGCGCGCCTCCCGCGCCGTCCGGGCCGGCAACCTCTCCGTCAACTCCCACTCCAGCGTCCGCTACTGGACCCCGTTCGGCGGCTACCAGCAGTCCGGCCTCGGCCGCGAACTCGGCCCCGACGCCCTGACCGCCTTCACCGAAACCAAGAACGTCTTCCTCAGCACGGAGGCCTGACCCGCATGACCACCGAAGAGATCATCTGCCGCCGTCTGGTCGGCCGCACCGCCGTCATCACCGGAGCCGGCAGCGGCATCGGCCTCGCCACCGCCCGCCGCCTCGCCTCCGAGGGCGCCAACGTCGTCTGCGCCGACATCGACGAGCGGGCCGGGAAGGCCGCGGCCGAGGAGGTCGGCGGCACCTTCGTACAGGTCGACGTCACCGACCCCGAGCAGGTCGAGGCGCTGTTCAAGACCGCCTTCGACACGTACGGCTCCGTCGACATCGCCTTCAACAACGCCGGCATCTCGCCCCCCGACGACGACTCCATCCTGGAGACCGGCCTGGAGGCCTGGAAGCGCGTCCAGGACGTCAACCTCACCTCCGTCTACCTCTGCTGCAAGGCCGCGCTCCCCTACATGCGCCGCCAGGGCAAGGGCTCCATCATCAACACCGCCTCCTTCGTCGCCATCATGGGCGCGGCCACCAGCCAGATCTCGTACACCGCGTCCAAGGGCGGCGTCCTCGCCATGTCCCGCGAGCTCGGCGTGCAGTTCGCCCGCGAGGGCATCCGCGTCAACGCCCTCTGCCCCGGGCCGGTCAACACCCCGCTGCTCCAGGAGCTGTTCGCCAAGGACCCCGAGCGGGCCGCGCGCCGCCTCGTCCACATCCCCGTCGGCCGTTTCGCCGAGGCCGAGGAGATCGCCGCCGCCGTCGCCTTCCTCGCGAGCGACGACTCCTCCTTCGTCAACGCCAGCGACTTCCTCGTCGACGGCGGTATCTCCGGGGCGTACGTGACCCCCCTCTAGGCCCTCGCCGCCGCCACCCGCACCACCCCCACCCGACAGCCGGGCGTCGCAAGGCGCCCGGCTGTCGCGCGTATCGACAGGAGAACGTTCATGAAACTACGCACCTCGGCCGCGGCAGCCGCGCTCGCCCTCGCCGCCACCGGCCTCCTTCCCGCGCCGAACGCCGAGGCCAGACCCGGCGCCTGCCCCACCCTGAAGAGCTCCGAGGGCTGGTACGGCGACAACAAGGCCCGCATCGACGCCCTGATAGCCGCCCACTGCGACGACAAGGGCGGCCGGAAGCCCGTCGCGGTCTTCGACTGGGACAACACCGTCGTCAAGAACGACGTCGGCGACGCCACCTTCTACTGGCTCCTCCGCAACGACCGCGTCCGGCCCCCGAAGGACGGCGACTGGTCCACCACCAGCCGGTACCTCACCCCCGAGGCCGCGACCGCCCTCGGCGAGGCCTGTCCCACCGGCGTCCGCACCCTCCCCACGTCCACCGACACGGTCTGCGCCGACGAACTGCTCTCGGTGTACGGGCCGGGCGTGACCACCGGCGGGAAGACGGCCTTCACCGGCTACGACCACCGCCGCATGGAGCCGCAGTACGCCTGGCTCGCCCAGCTCCTGCACGGCTGGACCACCCGCGAGGCCGCCTCCTTCGCGGCCGCCGCCCGCGCCGAGAACCTCGCCGCGCGGCAGGGCGCCACCCAGCAGGTCGGTACGGGACAGGTCACCGGCTGGGTCCGCTACTACGACCAGCAGCGGGACCTCGTCCGCACCCTCCAGGACGGCGGCTTCGACGTCTGGATCGTCTCCGCCTCGCCCGAACCCGTCGTCGACGTCTGGGCGAAGGGCGCCGGCGTCGACCCGTCGCACGCCGTCGGCATCCGCAACACGACCTCCCGCGGCCGCCTCACCAGCCACCTCGAGGGCTGCGGCGGCGTCCGGGACGGCGAGGACGCGATGATCACCTACATCGACGGCAAGCGCTGCTGGATCAACCAGGAGATCTTCGGTGTCCGGGGCCCCGCCGCCGAGCGCGTCCAGCCCGCCGCCCGCCGCCAGGTCTTCGCCGCGGGCGACTCCGACACGGACGTCTCGTTCCTGCGGGACGCCACCGGACTGCGCCTGGTCCTCAACCGCAACAAGAACGAACTCATGTGCCGGGCGTACGAGAACGGCGACGGTCGCTGGCTGGTGAACCCCATGTTCATCGAGCCGAAGAAGCGGAAGACGAGCGCGTACCCCTGCGCGACGACCGGCTACACGGCGAGCGACGGCACGGCACAGCCGGTCCGGCGCACGGACGGCAGCATCGTCCCGGACCAGCTGGACACGGTGTTCTAGCTCGGCCTAGAGGAAGGTGAGCCCCTCGCCCCGGTACGTGGGCACGGTCGCCGTGACGCGGTCGCCCTCGACCAGGTGCAGGCTCTCGAACCGCTCGCACAGCTCCCCGGCCTTCGCGTGCCGGAACCAGACCTTGTCGCCGATCCGCAGATCGTCGGCGGGGGAGCCGAGCAGCGGGGTCTGCACCTCGCCGGGACCCTCCTGGGGGTCGTACCGGAGGCCCTCCGGCAGGTACGGGACGGGCAGCCGGTCCTGGCCGGCGGCACCGGACGCCGGGTACCCGCCGCCGAGCACCGTCACCACGCCCACACCGGGACGGCGGACGACCGGCTGCGCGAAGAGCGCGGCGGGGCGGCCGCTGAAGGACGTGTAGTTGTCGAAGAGGCGCGGCACGAAGAGGCCGGAACCGGCGGCGATCTCCGTCACCGCGTCCTCGGCGGCCGTGTGCTGCACGCTGCCGGTCCCGCCGCCGTTCACGAACTCCAGGTCCGGCGCGACCGCCCGGACGGCCCGCACCACGGCCGCGCGGCGCTCCGCGAGCTCCTTGCGGGCGGCGGACTGCATCAGCCGGATCGCCCGCGAACGCAGCGGCCGGCCGGCCACGGCATCCCCGACCCCGGCGACATGCCCCTCGTACGCCATGATCCCCACGAGCCGGAAACCGGGCCGCCGCACGACGGAGCGGGCCAGCTCGGCCAGGTCGGCCGGGGTCCGCAGCGGGGAGCGCCGGGCGCCGACCCGTATCCGCCCGCCGAACAGCTGCAGCGCGGTGTCCAGCTCCACACAGACCCGCACCTCCTCGGTCCCGCCGGCGCGGGCGGCGTCGATCAGATCGAGCTGCGCGACGTCGTCGACCATCACGGTGACGGCGGCGGCGAGCTTCGGATCCCTGGCCAGCTCGCCGAAGCCGGCGCGGTCCGCCGACGGATACGCGAGCAGGACGTCCTCGAACCCGGCCCGGGCCAGCCACAGCGACTCGTCGAGCGTGAACGACATGACCCCGGCGAAGCCGTCCCGCGCGAGGACCCGCTCCAGCAGCGCCCGGCACCGAACGGACTTGCTCGCCACCCGGATCGGCTTGCCCCCGGCCCGGCGCACGAGGTCCGCCGCGTTCGCGTCGAAGGCCTCCAGGTCGACGATCGCCACGGGCGCGTCGAGATGAGCGGTGGCCCGGTCGTATCGGGCCCGATCGGCGGCACGGGGAGTCATGGCCCGAGCTTGCCAGACCGGTTTACGGGTGGGTAGCCCCAGCCCGTAGAGTGACGGCCATTGTCGACACGAACGAGGGGGCGGGGATGACGGGCGAGCACGGCCCCACGACCTCCCGCATCACGGACGCCCTGCTCCCGTCGCACCCGCCACCGACGGAAACGACGACGCGCCTCCGCCGAATCCCGGCGACCGCGCCCCCGAGTGCTTCGGCGGCCGCAGCACCGGCCCCGACAGCGCCGGCGTCCGCGCCCGCACCGCCGATGCCGACGTCCGCGCCGTCCGCCCCCGCTGAGCCCGCGCCGCCCGGTGCGACGGCCACACCGTCTGCCTCTGCCTCTGCCGCACCGCCGGTGCCGACGTCCGCGCCGTCCGCCCCTGCCGCGCCTGCGCCGACGGCCACACCGTCTGCCTCGGCCGCCCCCGCCGCGCCTGCGCCGACGCCCGCGCCGTCCGCTCCTGCCGCGCCCGCCCTCCCCGGCTCGGTTGCCACAGCGCCTGTCCCGTCCGCGCCCGGCCTCCCGGCGCCCACGGCGGCGCCGGCCGTCTCCGTCGCGCCCGCGCCGTCCGGGTCCGCGGCCGTGCCGTCCGAGCCGCCCCGGCCTGTGGCCGCACCCGCCGGGCGCACGGGCGGTCCCGCCCGTTCCGTGGTCGGCGCTTCCGGCGCGACGGCCGTGCCGCCCCGGCCCACAACGGCCCCCGGCGGGGCGACGCGCGCTCCGGCGCGGCCGGCGCCCGCGCCCGCGCCCGCGCCCGCAGGGCCTCTGGACAGCCCCACACGGCCCGCGGCCGCCCCCGCCTGGTCGGCGGCCGTTCCCGAAGAGCCCAGCGACGGCCCCACCGTCCCCGCACCGCCCGCCGGCGGTCGCGCCGGATTCGTTTCGCCCTCCGCAGGCGGCCCCGCCCCCTCGCCGTCGCACGCCCCGCCCCCGTACCGCCACTCCTTCCCTCCCGGTGCCCTGCCCCCCGAGATGCCCCTCGAAGTGACCACGCGCCTGCGGCCCGTTCGGGCGCGGCGGCGTGGGCGGAGTGTCGTCGTCGGTGTCTGTGCCGTGCTCGGGTTCGGGCTGATCGGCGGGGCCCTCGCCGGTGTGTGGCTGGCCGCCGCCGAGCCCGGGAAGCCCGTCGAGCCCGTCGGGTACGCGGAGACGAAGGAGCTGTGGCACAACGCCCCCGTCGACGCCCTCTTCCCCCGCACCCTCGCGGGTCCCGGCGCAGGACCCGGCGGCGCCGACCGCACCTGGACCCGGATCGTCGTCGCCCCCGATGCGCCCTGCACGCCCGCCGTCCTCGCCAAGGGCCTCCTCGCCACCGTCCAGCCCCTCGGTTGCGAGCGCGTCCTGCGTGCCACGTACACCGACGCCACCGCCACCAGCGTCATCACCGTCGGTCTCGTGTTCACGCGGGCCGAAGCCGACACCCAGCGGACCCTCGGTCAGGGCCTCACCGCCCGCCTCGGGGCGGACGTCCCGCCGGCCCTCGCAGGCCCCGGCACCGTCGCCGCCCGCTTCGGAGCCCCCCAGCGCGCCGCCTGGTGGCTGAACGCCCCCACCGACCTCCCCGTGGTCGTCACCGCCGTCTCCGGCTTCGCCGACGGGCGGAAGACCGACGCCGGCCCCGTACCCGCCGACCAGGCCATGACCGCGAACCGTACCGACGCCACCGCCCAGTCCGGCCTCGGCCACGAGGCCAAGGGCATCACCGAACGCCTCGTGCGGCTGCTGCGCACGGCCGCCACCTCGGCCGCCAAGGAGAACGCCCGGTGACCCCGTCCACCCGCCGGGCCCGCTCCGGCGCCGTCGCCCTGCTCGCCGCCGCGTTCTCCGTGCTGCCCGCCACCACCGTCCCCGCGCACGCCGACACCATCCGGGCCCGCCAATGGGGCCTCGAAGCCCTGCACACCACGGAGGCCTGGCGCACCACCAAGGGCAGGGGAGTCACCGTCGCCGTCCTCGACACCGGCGTCGACGCCGACCACCCGGACCTCGCCGGCTCCGTCCTCACCGGACGCGACCTCGTCGGCTTCGGCGCGTCGAGGGGCGACCGCGCCTGGGCCCGGCACGGCACCGCCATGGCCGGCATCATCGCCGGACACGGCCACGGCCCGGGCGGCCAGGACGGCGTCCTCGGTGTCGCCCCCGACGTCCGGATCCTGCCCGTCCGGGTCATCCTGGAGTCCACCGACAAGGCGCGCGACAAGGCCCGCAAGACCCGTGGCTCGGCCCTCGCCGAGGGCATCCGCTGGGCCGCCGACCACGGCGCCGACGTCATCAACCTCTCCCTCGGCGACGACTCCAAGTCCGCCCACCCCGACGCGGGAGAGGACGCCGCCGTCCAGTACGCCCTCGCCAAGGGCGTCTCCGTCGTCGCCTCCGCCGGCAACGGCGGCGAGAAGGGCGACCACATCTCCTACCCCGCCGCCTACCCCGGCGTCATCGCGGTCGCCGCCGTCGACCGCTACGGCACCCACGCCTCCTTCTCCACCCGCCGCTGGTACGCCACCGTCAGCGCCCCCGGCGACGACATCGTCATCGCCGACCCCGACCGCCGCTACTACGAGGGCTGGGGCACCAGCGCCGCCGCCGCGTTCGTCTCCGGGGCCGTCGCCCTCGTCCGCGCCGCGCACCCCGACCTCACCCCCGCACAGGTCAAGCGGCTCCTCATCGACACCGCCCGCAACCGGCCGAAGGGCGGCCGCAGCGACGCCAAGGGGTACGGGACGGTCGACCCGGCCGCCGCGATCGAGGCGGGCAGCAGGATCAAGGGCGCCGACCCCAAGGCCGTCGCCACCGGCTACCGGGGCCGCTACTTCGGGACCGGCCCCGTCCCCGCCGCCGAGGAGAGCCACCCGCTCGGCCTGCTCGCCCCCGCCGCCGGCGGACTCGGCGCCCTGCTGCTCCTCACCGCGGTGATGCTCCGCCGCGCCCACCGGAGTCCCTAGGTCCCCCGGTCCGGCCTCCCCGGCCCGGCGGTTAGGCTCGGTGCGTGGAGCTCAAGAACATTCCGGACCCCGGTTTCTCCGACGACGACGGCACCGCCGACCCGCGCCTCGCCGCGGCCCTCGCGGCCTGGGCCGAGGACCGCACGGCTCACGGCCCCGTCCTCGAAGCCCTGAAGGAGGCCCGGCTCCTCGTCCCCGTGGTCGCCGTCCTCGGCGAGGTCGAGATCGACCCCGAGACGGGCCTGAAGCAGGAGAAGACGAGCGACATGGCCGTCCCCACCCTGACCGCCGGCGACCGGCGGGCCCTGCCGGCCTTCACCTCGATCGCCTCGCTCGCCCTCTGGGACCCGGAGGCCCGCCCCGTGGCGGTCCCCACCCGGCAGGCGCTCGCCGCCCTCGTCCACGAGAAGGCCGACACCCTGGTCCTGGACCTGGCGGGACCCGTGCCGTACCAGGTGACCGGCTCCGCCCTGCTCGCCCTCGCCGAGGGCCGCTCCAGCGCCGACCCGCTCGACGACCCGGCCGTACGGGAGGCAGTGCGGGCCGTCGTCGCCGCCGAGCCGGCCGTGCTCCGCGCCCATCTGGGCCCCGGCACCGCCGACGGCACCGTCGCCCTGGTCCTCGCCGAGGACGCCGCCCCGGCGGAGGCCGCCCAGCGCGTGGCCCGTGCCCTGGCCGCCGACGAAACACTGAGGGCCCGCCTGGTGCGGGGCCTCGACCTGGCACTCCTGCCGGCCTCGGCCACGCCTCCGGGCGAGCCCTTCTACGTAAAGCGGTAATAGCCCTGGCGGGCCCGGTCGGGTCCTAGCCGTACACCGGCCCCGTGTACTTCTCGCCCGGTCCCTGGCCCGGCTCGTCCGGGATCAGGGACGCCTCGCGGAAGGCGAGCTGCAGGGACTTCAGGCCGTCCCGCAGCGGAGCCGCGTGGAAGGAGGAGACCTCCGTCGCGCCGGCGTCCAGGAGGCCCGCGAGCGCGTGGATCAGCTTGCGCGCCTCGTCGAGGTCCTTGTGCTTCTCGCCCTCCTCGGTGAGCCCGAGCTTCACCGCGGCGGCGCTCATCAGGTTCACGGCGACCGTCACGATCACCTCGACCGCCGGGACCTCCGCGATGTCGCGGGTCATGCTCTCGAAGTCGGGGGTGTCGGTGGACTCGTTCTGGGGCGTCTCGCTCATGCCCACACGATAAGCGGACCTACGGTTCGCGCCGACCGCCGGGTCCTGCTAACCTTGTGTAACGACCGGCTGGACATCTCTGTGTCCGGCCCACAAGTGGAGGCTCCGTACTCCCACCTGACCACCCTCACGGGTGGCGGGTCACCGGTCAGGTGGCGCCCATCGTTCCGTACGGACGATGGAGCCGCCCGATGTGCGCCCCGCGGTTCACCGTGGTGGTGCTCCGGTTTTCCGTGGAGCCCCGCCTGTGTACCGTCCGGGGCATTTTTCATGTACCGGGCCGGTTGGTCTCAACTGTTTCACGTGACGTGTCCGTCCGCCAAGGCGGTCGCGTGGTGCTACCGAGGAGGATCCATCAGCGCCGAGCCCCGCATCAACGAGCGGATTCGCGTTCCCGAGGTGCGTCTTGTCGGCCCCAGCGGCGAGCAGGTGGGCATCGTCCCCCTTGCCAAGGCCCTGGAGCTCGCTCAGGAGTACGACCTCGACCTGGTCGAGGTCGCGGCGAACGCCCGCCCGCCCGTGTGCAAGCTCATGGACTACGGGAAGTTCAAGTACGAGTCGGCCATGAAGGCCCGTGAGGCGCGCAAGAACCAGGCGCACACGGTCATCAAGGAGATGAAGCTCCGGCCGAAGATCGACCCGCACGACTATGACACCAAGAAGGGTCACGTCGTCCGGTTCCTCAAGCAGGGCGACAAGGTCAAGATCACGATCATGTTCCGTGGTCGTGAGCAGTCCCGCCCGGAGCTCGGTTACCGACTTCTGCAGCGCCTCGCCGAGGACGTCCAGGAGCTTGGATTCATCGAGTCCAACCCGAAGCAGGACGGCCGGAACATGATCATGGTTCTCGGTCCGCACAAGAAGAAGACCGAGGCCATGGCCGAGGCTCGCGAGGCCCAGGCCGCGCGCAAGGCGGAGCGCCAGGGCGGTACGTCCGAGGCTCCCGCCGCCGCTGCCGAGCCCTCGACCGAGACCCCGGCCGAGAACGCCGAGGCGTGATCCGTGGGGGCTGCCTCCCGGCAGCCCCCGGGTTCCGTCCGGTCCCACCCAATCGAAGAATGACGCTCCCGTTCGACCCGGTGCCCGCACCGGGGGGAGCGCCACTGACGAGGAGAGAACGGCGCTATGCCGAAGAACAAGACGCACTCCGGTGCCAAGAAGCGCTTCAAGGTCACCGGCTCCGGCAAGATCCTGCGGGAGCGCGCCGGCAAGCGCCACCTGCTCGAGCACAAGTCGTCCAAGCTGACGCGTCGCCTCACCGGCAACGCCGAGATGGCCCCGGGTGACTCCGCCAAGATCAAGAAGATGCTGGGCATCTGAGTTGATCTCCCGCCCTCGGCGACGAGGGCATCCGGCACAGACCGGGACCCATCCGTTTTTCGGGTCGTGTGAGGACCCCCACGACCCCGCTACAAGGAGTTAAGAAGTGGCACGCGTCAAGCGGGCAGTCAACGCCCACAAGAAGCGCCGGGCGATCCTCGAGCAGGCCTCCGGCTACCGTGGTCAGCGTTCGCGCCTGTACCGCAAGGCCAAGGAGCAGGTCACCCACTCGCTGGTCTACAACTACAACGACCGCAAGAAGCGCAAGGGCGACTTCCGTCAGCTGTGGATCCAGCGCATCAACGCCGCTGCCCGCCAGAACGGCATGACGTACAACCGCCTCATCCAGGGTCTGAAGGCCGCCAACATCGAGGTGGACCGCAAGATCCTCGCCGAGCTGGCCGTCAACGACATCAACGCGTTCGCCGCGCTGGTCGAGGTTGCGCAGAAGGCCCTCCCGGCCGACGTCAACGCTCCGAAGGCCGCCGCCTGATCTTCCAGGCCGCAGTACTTCTGCCCGGACCCGCAGGCCTCGCGCCTGCGGGTCCGGCGCGTTGACCGCCCCTTCCGGACCGCCCTCCCCGGGCCGCCGTCCCTTCCGGGCCATCCGTTCCGGGCGCGCCTTCCCGCCGCCGTACCCGACGAGTCAGAGAGCCGCAGGCACATGTCCACCCCCGAGCTGATCTCCCCGCGTTCCCCGCGCGTCGTCGCCGCCCGGCGGCTCGCCAAGCGCAACTTCCGGGGCAAGGACCGCCTCTTCATCGCCGAGGGCCCCCAGGCCGTCCGCGAGGCCGTCGAGCACCGCGGCAGCACCGGAGAGCCCACCCTCGTCGAGCTCTTCACCACCGTCGAGGCGGCCGAGCGCTACGCCGCCATCGTCGACGCCGCCCGTGCCGCCGGCGCCCGCGTCCACTTCGCCTCCGACGCCGTCCTCGCCGAGGTCTCCCAGACCGTCACCCCGCAGGGCCTCGTCGGCGTCTGCCGCTTCCTCGACTCGCCGTTCGAGGAGATCATCGCCGCCAAGCCCAAGCTGGTCGCCGTCCTCGCGCACGTCCGCGACCCCGGGAACGCCGGCACCGTACTGCGCTGCGCCGACGCGGCCGGCGCCGACGCCGTCGTCCTCACCGACGCCTCCGTCGACCTGTACAACCCCAAGTCCGTCCGCGCCTCCGTCGGCTCCCTCTTCCACCTTCCGGTGGCCGTCGGCGTCCCCGTCGAGCAGGCCGTCGCCGGACTCAAGGACGCGGGGGTACGGATCCTCGCCGCCGACGGGGCCGGCCAGGACGACCTCGACGACGAGCTCGACGCCGGCACCATGGGCGGACCCACCGCCTGGATCTTCGGCAACGAGGCCTGGGGGCTGCCCGAGGAGACCCGGGCGCTCGCCGACGCCGTCGTCCGCGTCCCGATCCACGGCAAGGCCGAGAGCCTCAACCTCGCCACCGCAGCCGCGGTCTGCCTGTACGCCTCCGCCCGCGCCCAGCGCCCCCGAACCTCCGCCTGAACGGTCCATTCCGCCCTCCCCGCCCAGTAGAGTGACGCACTCGGGGGCCCACTGCACGGCACGAAGGGGTGGGGAACGGGGATGACGGTCGGCACGGACAGTCCCGCACAGGCACGGAGCGCCGTGCCGCACGCCCCGGAGCCGCCCGAGCCCGGCCTCACGGCCGCGGCCGGATTCGCCGGGGTCGATCCCGACGACCTGCCCGACGGTCTCGTCATCGCCGACGAGACCGGCCGGGTCGTCTGCTTCAACGCCGCGGCCGGCCGCATCACCGCCGTCCCCGCCGCACGGGCCCTCGGCCTCCCCCTGGACCAGGCGCTGCCCCTGGAGGACCTCAAGGGACGCCGCTGGTGGGCCCTGACCGATCCGTACGGCGGCCTCTCCATCCGCCGCGGCCAGCCCGAGCGCAACCTGCTGCTCCCCGGCGGCCGCGAGGTCCTCGTCTCCGCCCGGTACGTCCGGGAGCACCCCACCGGACCCGTCCGCCGGGTCGTGGTCTCCCTGCGCGGCACCGAGGCGCGCCGCCGCACCGAGCGCAGCCACGCCGAGCTCATCGCCACCGTCGCCCACGAACTGCGCTCCCCGCTCACCTCCGTGAAGGGCTTCACCGCCACCCTCCTCGACAAGTGGGAGCGGTTCAACGACGAGCAGAAGCGGCTCATGCTGGAGACCGTCGACGCCGACGCGGGCCGCATCAAGCGGCTCATCGCCGAACTCCTCGACATCTCCCGGATCGACTCCGGCCGGCTCGAAGTGCGCCGCCAGCCCGTCGACATCGCCGCCGCCGTCGGCCGGCACATCCAGGTGCACACCACCGGTGGCCAGTCCCCGGACCGTTTCTTCGTACGGATCAGGCCACAGCTGCCCGCGCTCTGGGCCGACCCCGACAAGATCGACCAGATCCTCGGGAACCTCCTCGAAAATGCGGTGCGCCACGGCGAGGGAACCGTCACCATCGAGGTGGCACCCACCACGCTGGGCGACGACGGAGAACAGGGGACGGAGGTCACCGTGAGCGACGAGGGACCCGGCATCCCCGAAGCGTCGATGAGCCGCGTCTTCACCCGCTTCTGGCGGGGCAGCAAGCGCGGCGGCACCGGCCTCGGCCTCTACATCGTCAAGGGAGTCGTCGAGGCCCACGGCGGCACCATCACCGTCGGACGCGGTCCCCGTGGCGGGGCCGAGTTCCGATTTATCCTGCCCGTCGGCACCCCGGCCCACCTCCTCTGACGTCTCAGCAGTCGAGACCGTACGAGATCAGTGGCCGCCCGGCCTGCCCACGGGCTCATTCGCGTCCCCGCGCCCCGTTAGACTCGTCCTTTGGCACGTTTGCGCCCTTGACGTCGAGCGGGGCCGCCCAGCCAGCCAACGGAAGCACGGGAAGAGATGTCCGCACCCAATAAGTCGTACGACCCGGTTGAGGTCGAGGCACTGAAACCGGAAGAGATCGAGCGCATGCGGGACGAGGCGCTCGCCGCCTTCGCCGCCGCGGGCGACCTCGACGCGCTCGCGCACGCGAAGACGGCGCACACCGGTGGCACCTCGCCGCTGGCGCTCGCCAACCGGGAGATCGGTGCCCTGCCGCCGCAGGCCAAGGCCGCCGCCGGAAAGCTCGTGGGCCAGGCCCGCGGCATCGTCTCCAAGGCGCTCGCCGCCCGGCAGACCGAGCTGGAGGCCGAGCGCGACGCGCGCGTCCTCGTCGAGGAGGCCGTCGACGTCACCCTGCCGTACGACCGCGTCCCGGCCGGTGCCCGGCACCCGCTGACCACCCTCATGGAGCGCGTCGCCGACGTGTTCGTCTCCATGGGCTACGAGGTCGCCGAGGGCCCCGAGGTCGAGGCGGAGTGGTTCAACTTCGACGCCCTCAACTTCGTCCCGGACCACCCGGCCCGGCAGATGCAGGACACCTTCTTCGTCCAGGGAACCTCCGCCGAGGGGACAGCGACGACCGGTGACGAGTCCGGCGTCGTGCTCCGTACCCACACCTCGCCGGTCCAGGCCCGCACCCTCATCGACCGGGAGCCCCCGGTCTACGTCGTGTGTCCCGGCCGCGTCTACCGCACCGACGAGCTCGACGCCACGCACACCCCGGTCTTCCACCAGATCGAGCTGCTCGCCGTCGACGAGGGCCTGACCATGGCCGACCTCAAGGGCACCCTCGACCACATGGTCCAGGCGCTCTTCGGCCCGGACATGAAGACCCGGCTGCGGCCGAACTTCTTCCCCTTCACCGAGCCGTCCGCAGAGATGGACATGCTCTGCTACGTCTGCCGCGGCGAGTCCGTCGGCAACCCGGACCGTCCCTGCCGCACCTGCGGCAGCGAGGGCTGGATCGAGCTCGGTGGCTGCGGCATGGTCAACCCGAAGGTGCTCGTCGCCTGCGGTGTGGACCCCGAGAAGTACAGCGGATTCGCCTTCGGGTTCGGCATCGAGCGGATGCTGATGTTCCGCCACAACGTCGAAGACATGCGAGACATGGTCGAGGGTGACGTCCGGTTCACCCGGCCGTTCGGGATGGAGATCTGATGCGGGTCCCGCTTTCTTGGCTGCGGGAGTACGTCGACCTGCCGGCGACGGAGACCGGGCGTGACGTCCAGGCCAAGCTCATTTCGGCAGGCCTCGAGGTCGAGACGGTCGAGCAGCTCGGCGCCGGCCTGACCGGCCCGCTGGTGGTCGGCAAGGTCCTCACCATCGAGGAGCTGACGGAGTTCAAGAAGCCCATCCGCTTCTGCACCGTCGACGTCGGCCAGGCCAACGGCACCGGCGAGCCCCAGGAGATCATCTGCGGCGCCCGGAACTTCGCCGAGGGCGACAAGGTCGTCGTGGCCCTGCCCGGCGCCGTGCTCCCCGGGGACTTCCGGATCGCCGAGCGCAAGACGTACGGCCGCGTCTCCCGGGGCATGATCTGCTCCGGCGACGAGCTCGGCATGGGAGACGACGGCACGCACGGCATCATCGTGCTGCCGCCGGAGCACGAGGTCGGCACCGACGCCACGGTCCTCCTCGAGCTCTTCGACGAGGTCCTCGACATCGCCGTCACCCCGGACCGCGGCTACTGCCTCTCGATCCGCGGTGTCGCCCGCGAGACGGCCACCGCCTACGGCCTGCCGCTGCGCGACCCGGCGCTCCTCGACGTGCCCGCGCCCAACTCGTACGGCTACCCGGTCCGGATCGCCGACCCGATCGGCTGCGACCGCTTCACGGCCCGCACGGTCGTGGGTCTCGACCCCGAGGCCCGCAGCCCGATCTGGCTGCAGCGCCGCCTGCAGAAGGTCGGCATGCGCCCGATCTCGCTCGCCGTCGACATCACCAACTACGTGATGATCGAGCTCGGCCAGCCGCTGCACGCCTACGACCGCAGCCGCATCGACGGCCCCATCGGGGTCCGCCGCGCCGCCGCCGGCGAGAAGTTCACCACCCTCGACGGCACCCCGCGCGTCCTCGACTCCGGGGACCTGGTCATCACCGACAACCGCGGGCCGATCGGCCTCGCCGGTGTCATGGGCGGTGCCAACACCGAGATCGCCGACCCGGTCACCGACCCGGAGACCGGCATCGTCACCGGCACCACCGAGGTCGTCATCGAGGCCGCGCACTTCGACGCGATCTCGATCGCCCGCACGGCCCGCCGCCACAAGCTGGCCTCCGAGGCGTCCAAGCGCTTCGAGCGCGGTGTCGACCCGCAGGCCGCCGCCGCGGCGGCGCAGCGCACGGTCGACCTCCTCGTGCTCCTCGCGGGCGGCACCGCCGAGGCCGGCGTCACCGAGATCGCCGCCCCGTCCGCGCCGCACACCATCACCATGCCGGCGAACCACCCCGACAAGGTGGCGGGCGTGGACTACGGCCGTGAGATCGTCGTCCGCCGCCTCCAGGAGGTCGGCTGCGACGTCTACGGCCAGGACGAGCTCGTCGTCACCGTCCCGTCGTGGCGTCCCGACCTCTACGTGCCGAACGACCTGGCCGAAGAGGTCATCCGCCTGGAGGGCTACGAGAACCTGCCCTCCACGCTGCCGAAGCCCCCGGCCGGCCGCGGGCTCACCGAGCGCCAGCGCACCCACCGCCGGGTGGGCCGTGCCCTGGCCGGCGCCGGCTACGTCGAGGCGCTGAACTACCCGTTCATCGGCGAGCAGGCCCTCGACCAGCTCGGTCTCGACGCGGACGACGCCCGTCGCCGCCTCGTGAAGCTGGTCAACCCGCTCTCCGACGAGGAGCCCGCGCTCCGTACGACCCTGCTCCCGGGTCTGCTCGGTGCGCTCCGCCGCAACGACAGCCGCGGCAGCCACGACCTGGCGCTCTTCGAGACCGGTCTGGTCTTCCGTCCCACCGAGGGTCAGCCGGGCCAGGCCGTCCGTCTGGGCGTCGACCGCCGCCCCTCCGACGAGGAGATCGCCCGCGTCAACGCCGCGCTGCCCGAGCAGCCGCGCCGCGCCGCCGTCGTCCTCGCCGGTGCGCGCGAGCAGGCCGGCTGGTGGGGCAAGGGCCGCCCGTCCGACTGGGCGGACGCGATCGAGGCCGGCCGGACCGTGGCCGCCGAGGCCGGGGTCGAGCTGATCATCAGCGCCGACCAGCACGCGCCCTGGCACCCGGGCCGCTGCGCCGCGTTCCACGTCGAGGTGGACGGCGAGAAGGTCCTCGTCGGCCACGCCGGCGAGCTCCACCCGCGCGTGGTCAAGGCGTTCGGCCTCCCGGCCCGCGCCTGCGCGATGGAGATCGACCTGGACCTCCTGGAGAAGGCGAACGAGGGCCCGGTGAAGGCCCCCCGGATCTCCTCCTTCCCGGTCGCCACCCAGGACGTCGCCCTGGTCGTCGCCTCCGACGTCCCGGCCGCCGAGGTCGAGGCCGCCCTCGTCGAGGGCGCGGGTGAACTCCTGGAGTCCATCCGGCTGTTCGACGTCTACACCGGCGACCAGCTCGGCGAGGGCAGCAAGTCCCTGGCGTACGCCTTGAAGTTCCGTGCCACGGACCGCACCCTGACCGTCGACGAGGCCAGCGCGGCCCGCGACGCCGCGGTGGCCCTGGCCGCCGAGCGCACGGGCGCCGTCCTGCGCGGCGCGTAAGGCACACCCACGGCCGGAGGGCCGCCGCCGGGAGTCCCGGCGGCGGCCCTCCGCCGTTTCCCGCACCGGCTTCCCGCCCGCCTGACAAGCCCGCGGCCGTGAGGTGGAATGGTCGTGGGAGGCGTCATGGACGTGGCTGCGGAACTCGAAAGGGCCCGGGAAGCCTTCGCCCGCCAGGCATGGTCGGACGCCTACACCGGATTCTCGGACGCCGACGGCGAGCAGCCGCTCGGCCCCGACGACCTCGTGCGCCTGGCCACCGCCGCCTACCTGACCGGACACGACACGGAGTGCGGGGCCGCGACCGAGCGTGCCCATCAGGCGTACCTGAGCCTCGGCGAGACGGCGCGCGCGGTGCGGTGTGCCTTCTGGCTGGCCCTGCCCCTGCTCCTGCGGGGCGAGACGGCCCGGGGCGGCGGCTGGCTCGCCCGGGCCCATCGGCTCCTCGACGAGGGCCGGCTCGACTGCGTGGAACGGGGCTATCTGCTGGTCCCGCAGGCAATCCGGCTCGTCTACAAGCGCGACCACGCATCGGCGTACGCACTCTTCACCGAGGCCGCCGCGATCGGCGAACGCTTCGGGGATCCGGACCTCGTGGCCCTGGCCCGGCACGGGCAGGGCCGGGCGCTGATCGCCGGAGGCGAGGCCGCCGCCGGGGTGGACCTGCTCGACGAGATCATGATCGCGGTCACGTCCGGCGAGCTGTCCCCGCTCGTCACGGGAATCATCTACTGCAGCGTCATCGAGGCCTGCCAGGAGCTCTTCGATCTGCGCCGCGCGCAGGAGTGGACGGCGGCGCTGTCCGACTGGTGTGCCTCCCAGCCGGATCTCGTGCCCTACCGGGGCCAGTGCCTGGTCCACCGCTCCCAGGTCCTGCAGACACGCGGCGCGTGGCCCGACGCGCTGGACGAGGCACGGCGGGCGTGCGAACGGCTCTCCGAACCGCTGAATCGGCCCGTGCTCGGCATGGCCCTCTACCAGCAGGCCGAGCTGCACCGGGTGCGCGGCGCCCTCGGTACGGCGGAGGAGGGCTACCGCAGGGCCGGCGAGTACGGGAACCCGGCGCAGCCGGGCCTGGCACTGCTGTGGCTGGCGCAGGGCCGGGTCGACGACGCGGCCGCGGCGATCCGGGGCGCGGCGGACGAGCGGCCCGACCGGCTGCGCCGGGCTAGGGTGCTGGCCGCGTACGTGGAGATCATGCTGGCCGCCGACGACGCGGCCGCGGCCCGGGCCGCCGCGGACGAGCTGTCGCGGACCGCCGACGCCATCGGCGCGCCGCTGCTGCGCGCCGTCGCCGCCCATGCGCGCGGGGCGGTGCTCCTGGCCGAGGGCGACGCCGCGGCGGCGGTCGACGCGCTGCTCGACGCCTGCCGGACCTGGGGCGAACTCGAAGCCCCCTACGACCGGGCGCGTTCCCTCGTGCTGCTCGGCCTCGCCCGGGAACGGCTGGGGGACTCGGGTACGGCGCAGCTGGAGCTGGACGCGGCGCGCCAGGTCCTCCGGCGGCTCGGCGCGGCCCCCGACCTGGCCCGGCTCGACGGGCTCACCCGCGGGCGGCCACGGGACGACGCCGGGCTCAGCCCCCGGGAGATCGAGGTCCTGCGGCTCGTCGCCACCGGCAGGACCAACCACGCGATAGCAGCCGAGCTGGTGCTCAGCGAGAAGACGGTGGCCCGGCACCTGAGCAACATCTTCGGCAAGCTAGGCCTCTCCTCCCGGTCCGCGGCCACGGCGTACGCCTACGAGCACGACCTGGTCGAACGGCGATGGGCAGAATGACCCACCGCCGTCGCGCCGCGGGATTGGGGCGTTCTCCCGAAGCACGCACTCCTGTCGGCCGCCTAGCGTGGAACTCGGGACCGACACCCGGCGTCGGTCCCGGGACCGAACGAGGAGGCCGGCGATGAACCCCACCGACAGGACGGAACACATCGAGACGGTCGTCGTCGGAGCCGGTCAGGCGGGTCTCGCCACCGGGTACCACCTCTCCCGGCGCGGCCGGCCGTTCGTGATCCTGGACGGCATGGCCAGGGTCGGCGACAACTGGCGGTGCCACTGGGACTCGCTGCGGCTGTTCACCCCGGCGCGGGTGGCCTCGCTGCCCGGCATGCGCTTTCCGGCGCCGCCGATGTCCTTTCCCACCAAGGACGAGATGGCCGACTTCCTGGAGACGTACGCCGAGACCTTCGGCCTGCCCGTCCGCACCGGTACGCGCGTCACCCGGGTGGGCCGGGAGGACGGGAAGTACGTCGTGGAGACCGGCACGTCGACCTATGTGTGCGACCACGTCGTGATCGCCTCGGGGACGTTCGGCCGGACCCCGTACGTCCCCGGATTCGCCGGCGCGCTCGACCCGCGCCTCACCCAGCTGCACTCCAGCGCGTACAAGAACCCGGACCAGCTGCGGCCCGGCGGCGTGCTGGTGGTCGGCGCCTCGCACTCCGGCGGGGACATCGCCTACGAGGTGGGCGCGGCCGGCCACCCGACCGTGCTCAGCGGCACGATCCACGGCGAGATCCCCTTCGACATCGAGGGCCGCCCGGCGCACGCGGTCTACCCCGTGCTGTGGTTCGTGGCGCGGCACGTGCTCACCCTGCGGACGCCCCTCGGCCGCCGGATCCGGCCCGACGTCAGGGCCCACGGCGGGCCGCTGATCCGCGTCAAGCGGGCCGATCTCGCCCGCGTCGGCGTCGAGACGGCTTCGGAGCGGACCGTCGCCGCGCGCGACGGCCTCCCGGTCCTCGACGGCGGCCGGGTCCTCGACGTCGCGAACGTCGTCTGGTGCACCGGATTCCGGCAGGACTTCTCCTGGATCGACCTCCCGGTCACCGGTGAGGACGGCTGGCCGCTGGAGCGGCGCGGTGTGGTGACCTCGTCGCCCGGGCTGTACTTCGTCGGCCTGGCCTTCCAGTACGCCTTCGCGTCGATGCTCGTCGGCGGCGCGGGCCGGGACGCGGAGCACGTCGTGAACCACCTGGTGAAGCACCTCGCGGACGGCGCCGTGGACCGGCCGGCCTCAGCGAAGGTCCCCGCGTAGCCCTGGCGGGGCGGGCATCGTGGACACGATGACACGGCGGTGCCGGGTGCGCCGGCACCTGGCCCGGGCACGGCGGTACGGGGCCGAGGGCCGGTACGCCGAGGCCGAGCGCGAGCTGCGCGCGGCCTTCCGGCTCGCCCGCAGCGCGGCCGGCCCCGCTTCTGCCGAGGCGGCCGAGGCGGCAGCCGCGCTGGGCATCCTGCTCGAAGCGCTGGGCCGGCCCTCGGAGGCGGAGGAGACCCTGCGATTCGCGCTGCACCTGTACGAGCGCGCGTACGGGCCCGACGATCCGCGCCTCGCTGCGCCGCTGAACGCGCTGGGCGCGGTCCGGCAACGGCGCGGCGACCTGACCGGCGCCGAGCGGCTCTACGCACGGGTCATGGGCATCGCGGCCGGCCCGCCGGCCCGACCGGCCGCACAGCCGTACGCGATGGCCGCGGCCGGCCGATTCCCGCCTCTGCGTACGGGACTCCCACGTCCGTGCGGATGGCGCGACCGTGGCGAGGGGCGGCGTGGGCGTGGCGCTCACTCCTTCGGGTGAGATGTCTGGCGGATGTTCCCCCGTGACCGGCCCCGTCGGCAGAATCGACGCGGCCGCAGGGGCGGACCTGTGTGCCGCAGGGCCTTCGGGCGCTGTCGGGGCTCGGGAAGGGCCGTGCATGATCCGTACCAGGTCGTTGCTCGCCGAGGGCTCCCGGCTCCGCCGGCCGGCCTCGCTCGTTCTTCCCGTCGCCTGGGGCGCCGTGGCCGTGGCGTGGAAGTTCGGCTGTCCGCTGGCCCGGCAGCCGGGGCTGCCCATGCGGATCGCCACCAGCGTCGTCTTCCTCACCGTCGGCATCGGCCTGGTCCTCGGCATCCGCCACGGCCTCGTACAGGAACTGGCGCGGGCCCGGGCCGTCGCGGCCGCCACCCAGCGGGTCCTGCTGCGCCCGCCGCCGGCCCGGCTCGACGGTCTCGCGCTGGCCGCCGGGCAGCTGTCGGCCTCCCGGGGCGCCTCCGTCGGCGGGGACCTGTACGAGGCGGTGGCCACCCCCTACGGGGTACGGATCGTCATCGGGGACGTCCGGGGCCACGGTCTCGCCGCGCTCGGCGCGGTCGTCGCGGTGCTCGGCAGCTTCCGCGAGGCCGCCCACGACGAGCCCGAACTCGGCGGTGTGCTCCGGAGGTTGGAGCGCGCCCTGGAACGCCATCTGCGGGAGCGGGCGCGGGACGAGCACCCGGCGCGGGCCGGGGCGGAGCCCGAGCATCCGGCGGCGGAGGAGTTCGTCACCCTGCTGCTCGTGGAGGTCCGGTCCGACGGCCGCCTCGCCGTCCTCAACTGCGGTCACCCCGGCCCGTACCGCCTCGGACACCGCGTGGAGCGGCTCCCGGTCGGGGACCCGCTGCCCCCGCTCGGGGTGCTGCCGCTGCCCGCCGGGATCGCGCCGTACACGGCGGCCCGGCTGCTGCCCGGCGAGACGCTGGTCCTGCACACCGACGGCGCGGAGGAGGCCCGTGACCACCGGGGCCGGTTCTTCGCGCTCGACGCCGCGCTCGCCGGTCTGCCCGGCGAGGCGCCCGCCGCCCTGGTCCACCGGGTCCACGCGGCGCTGCTGGACCACACGGGCGGCCGGCTCGCGGACGACATCGCGCTCCTCGTCGTACGCAACGACCGTGTCCGGGTGCCGGCGCAGCCCGCCGAACCCGGGCTGCGCCGTCCCCGGCCCGCCCCCTCCTCCCACTGTTGAGCGGAGGGGACCGGGACGGGCGCCGCCCGCCCCGCCACGGAGTGTCGGGCAGATCAGCGGGGCGGGCGACGCGGACCGGGCGGCCGCACTGTACGAGGGGGAGCCGGCGGCCCGGTCGTCGCCTTGCGGCGAGAAGCACAGTCAACCGGGGCCGGGACGAGCGTGGCAGAGTACGCGGACCGGGAGAACGGGTACTTCGTTCACACCCCGTGCGAAATCGGCCGCCGCTACGCTGAGTTCCCCCAGCGAGCGGAGCGGCCACACGAGTGAGCGGAGCGGCGATGCGAGCGACCGGAGCGGTCATGCAGCCCAACACCCTGCTCGACGCCCTGCTCGACGAAGCGGGTGTGTCGAACGCCGGCCTGGCCGCCCATGTGAACAGGGCGGGCCGGGCCAGGGGCCTCGCCCTGCGGTACGAACACACCGCCGTGGCCCGCTGGTTGAAGGGCCAGCGGCCGCGCGGCCAGGTGCCGGACCTGATCTGCGAGGTGCTCGCCGCCCGGCTGCGCCGGCAGGTGACCCTGGACGACATCGGCCTCGGGGTGCCGGGCGGCCCGCCGCCGGCGGCCGGTTCGCCGCTCTCCGGCTTCGTGGAGCGGGCGGCGGCGCTGTGGCGCTCCGACGAGCAGCAGCGGCCGCACATCGTCGCCGCCCCGGCCGTGACCGGCACTCCGGCGGTGATGCCGGTGTGGGAGTGGGAGAACCCGCCGGAGGACGTGGACGTCTCCCGTACGGGACGGACCACGGTCTCGGCGGCCGACATCACCGTCCTGACCGCCGCCCGCTCGCACTACGAGCAGATGTACCGCAGGACCGGCGGCATCGCGACCCGGGCCCGGATCGTCGGCTTCCTCAACACCGAGACCGCGCCGCTGCTCCGGGGCGCGTACAGCGACGCGCTCGGCCGCCGGCTGCACCGGGCCGCCGGCGGGCTGGTGGCGGTGGCCGGGATCTGCGCGTACGACGCGGACGCGCACGGCCTGGCCCAGCGCTACTTCCACCAGGCGCTGCGGCTCGCGAAGGCGAGCGGGGACCGGGGGCTGGGCGCGTACGTGATCGCACTCCTCGTCAACCAGTCGCTGTTCATGGGGGAGTACCGGCAGGCGGTGGCGTTCGCGGAGGCGGCGCTGCGGGCGGCGGGGCCGCAGATCACCCCGGCGCTCGCCGCCGATCTGACGGCGATGCAGGCGAAGGCGTACGCGCATCTGGGCGACGGGACGGCCGCGTTGGCCTGCATCCGGCGGGCCGAGTCGGCCGCGGAGCGGATCAGCCCGGGGGAGGAGCCGGTCGAGACCGGCTACGTCCAGCCGGGGTTCGTCAATGTGCAGGTGGCGGAGGCCCTCCTCGGTCTGGGTGAACTCGACGCGGCCCATGAGCACGCGTCGGCGGCGGTCGGGACGCCCTCGCACGACCGGGGGCGGGTGCACCGGCTCGCCATGCTGTGCCAGATCGAACTGCGGCAGGGGGAGGCGGACGGGGCGGCGCGCACGGCGGTGGAGATGACGGAGCGGGCGCGGGGGATGGAGTCGCGGCGGCTGCGGGACCGGCTCACTCAGGTGCGGGAGCATCTCCTCGCGAGCGGCGGCGGGGACGCCCGGGAGGCGGCCGCTCTCATCGAAGGGGCACTGCGCGTTCCCCTATGAGTCGCAAACTGCTGCGATATTGCCACCAAACAAGCACCGACCGATCGGAAGGTGGCAAGAACGTGCAGTGGACGAAACTGAGCGAACGCTCCGTCTATGAGAATCGCTGGTTCCGAGTGAACCTCGCGGACGTCGAACTCCCGGACGGCCGCCACCTCGACCACTATCTGATCCGGCTCCGCCCGGTCGCCGTCGCGACGGCCGTCAACGACGCCGACGAAGTCCTGATGCTCTGGCGCCACCGCTTCATCACCGACAGCTGGGGCTGGGAGCTGGCCGCCGGCGTCGTCGAGGACGGAGAGGACCTCGAAACCGCCGCCGCCCGTGAGATGGAGGAGGAGACCGGCTGGCGGCCGGGGCCGCTGCGCCATCTCCTCACCGTCGAGCCCTCGAACGGCCTGACGGACGCCCGCCACCACCTCTACTGGGCGGAGCAGGCCACGTACACGGGACCGCCCGAGGACGCGTTCGAGTCCTCACGGCGGGCCTGGGTCCCGCTGAAACAGATCCCCGACATGATCGCCCGGGGCGAGATCCCGGCCGCCAACATGGCCGCCGGACTGCTGATGCTCCACCATCTGCGCTTCGGCTGAGACGCGGGGGAGCGAAGTGCCGGACGGCCCGTACCTGTGCGGTGGTGCGGGCCGTCCGGCCGGAGTGGCGGCGTCAGGGGTCGGACGCCGCACTCCGGGTCTTGGTGCGGACTCCTGGGCAGGAGTACGGCTCAGGAGTACGGGTAGAAGCCCGAGCCCGTCTTCCGGCCGAGCCGGCCCGCGTCCACCATGCGCTGGAGCAGCGGGGGAGCGGCGTACAGGGGCTCCTTGAACTCGGAGTACATCGAGTCGGCGATCGACGCGATCGTGTCCAGGCCGATCAGGTCGGAGAGCTTCAGCGGGCCCATCGGGTGGGCGCAGCCGAACTCCATGCCGTTGTCGATGTCCTCGCGGCTCGCGATGCCCGACTCGAACATCCGGATCGCCGAGAGCAGGTACGGCACGAGCAGCGCGTTGACCACGAAGCCGGAGCGGTCCTGGGCGCGGATCGCGTGCTTGCCGAGCACCTTCTCCGCGAAGGCCTGGGCCCGGCTGATCGTGCCCTCGGAGGTGGTGAGCGCCGGGATCAGCTCGACGAGCTTCTGCACCGGGGCCGGGTTGAAGAAGTGGATGCCGATGACCTGGTCGGGGCGGGAGGTCGCCACGGCCAGCTTGACCAGCGGGATGGAGGAGGTGTTCGAGGCCAGGATCGCGTCCGGCCGGGTGATCACCTGGTCGAGGACCTGGAAGATCTCGGTCTTGACCTGCTCGTTCTCGACGACCGCCTCGATGACGAGGTCGCGGTCGGCGAACTCGCCCAGGTCGGTGGTGAAGCTGAGACGGGCGAGCGTCGCGTCCCGCTCCTCCTCGCTGATCTTGCCGCGTTCGGCGGCCTTGTTCAGCGAGTTGTAGAGCCGCGTGCGGCCGATCTCCAGCGCCTCGCCGGTGGTCTCGGCGACCTTCACCTCGAGCCCGCTCCGGGCACACACCTCTGCGATGCCCGCGCCCATCTGGCCGCAGCCCACCACTCCGACGCGCTCAATGTCGGCCATGGAGTCCGTCACCTCGTGCCTTTCGCTCTTCTCCGGCGGCGGGGGCCCGTGTGATTCCGGGTGCGTCCGCCTCTACCCCCACGACGTTACCGCTCATTAACCGATGATCGATCGTCCGGGGCGGGCATGCTGTCCGGGTGCGTGTGACGTATCCGACAGAGGAGGGGTACAAGTGCGGCCTATCGGCAGAAGAGGGTTCGTCGCCGGCGCCACCGGAGCGGCGCTCGCCGTGACGGGAACGACAGTGGCGTCGGCGGCCGACGCCGAGCAGTCGTTACGGGAGAAGCCGCGGTCCGGACGCGGGAAGCCGCACCGCGGGCGGGAGTTCCGCGGCATGTGGCTGGCCACGGTCGCCAACCGAGACTGGCCCTCCCGGGCCGGCCTGCCCGCCGAACGGCAGCGCGCCGAACTCCTCCGCCACCTGGACACCGCGGTCGAGCGCCGGCTCAACACGGTGGTCCTCCAGGTCCGGCCCACCGCCGACGCGCTGTGGCCCTCGCCGTACGAGCCCTGGGCGCAGTACCTGACAGGGACGCAGGGCCGGGATCCCGGCTGGGACCCGCTGGGGACGGCCGTCGACGAGGCCCATGCGCGGGGGCTCGAACTGCACGCCTGGTTCAACCCGTACCGCGTGGCGAATCACACGGACCCGAGCCGGCTCGTCGCGGACCATCCGGCCCGGCTCCACCCGGACTGGGTGCTGCCCCACGGCGGGAAGCTCTACTACAACCCGGGGCTGCCCGAGGTCCGGAGCTTCGTCCAGGACGCGATGCTGGACGCGCTGCGCCGCTACGACATCGACGCCGTGCACTGGGACGACTACTTCTATCCGTACCCGGTGGCCGGGCAGGTCTTCGCCGACGACGAGGCGTACGCGCGGTACGGCGGGGACTTCCCCGACAAGGCGTCCTGGCGGCGGAACAACACCGATCTGCTGGTCTCCGAGATGGCCGTCCGGATCAAGGAGACCAGGAAGCACACGGCCTTCGGGATCAGCCCCTTCGGGGTCTGGCGGAACATCGCCACCGACCCGGCGGGCTCGGACACCCGCGCCGGGGTCCAGACGTACGACGACCTGTACGCCGACACCCGGAAGTGGATCCGGGAAGGCTGGATCGACTACGTGATCCCGCAGCTGTACTGGAACATCGGGCTGCCCGCGGCCGACTACGCCAAGCTGCTGCCCTGGTGGGACACGGTGGTCCGGGACACGGGCGTCGGCCTCTACATCGGCGAGGCGCTCTACAAGGCGGGCGATCCCGCCCAGCCCGCGGCCTGGCAGGACCCGCGGGAGCTCTCACGCCATCTGGCCCTGGCGCACACGTACCCCTCCGTCGGCGGTCACTGCTTCTTCTCCGCGAAGGAGGTCGCGGCGGACCCGATCGGGGCGATGACCACCGTGGTGGCCGATCACTACCCGACCGGGGTCCGTCCTCCGAAGTAGGGACTCAGCCCGTCCCCGGCTCCGGGCGATGGCGTACGACGGAGTCGGGGCCAGGCGACACCAGGGCCTCGTGACCATCGTCGTCGAACTTCACGCGGTACGGGGGAGCGCCGTTCTCCCCCAATACCTGAAGGACCTCGGCCGTGCGGTCGTGATGACCGACGGTCCGGCCGTGTACCAGCAGCTTGTCGCCCTTGCTCGCCTGCATCGGGCTGACCTCCTCGCGACCGGGCTTGTCCTGTCCTGTACTGCGCAGGGTCTCTCTGTCATTGTGACCCGCTTCGCCCGGATTCGTCGCGTCAGCTCTTCGCCCGCTGAGTGACCGCGATGCAGACCAGGACCGCCACCGCTGCGACCGGGGCGGCGAGCGGCAGGGTCTCGTCGAGGAGGAAGACCGACCAGAAGAGGGTGAGGAGCGGCTGGGCGAGCTGGAGCTGGCTGGCCTTGGGGATGCCGATCGCGGCCATGCCGCGGTACCAGACGTACAGGCCGAAGAAGGTGGAGCCGGCGGCGACCCAGGCGAGGCCGATGACGCCGTGCGCGTTCAGGTGGACCGGCTCGATCGACAGCGTCACGGCCGAGGCGGCCACCATCAGCGGCAGGCAGAGGACCAGGGCCCAGCCGATGACCTGCCAGCCCGGCATGAGCGCGGCGAGCCGGCCGCCCTCGGTGTAACCGGCCGCGCACACGAGCAGCGCGCCGAACAGGTACAGATCGCCCGTGGAGAAGGTGCCGCCGCTCTCCTTGAGCGTGAAGCCCAGCGCCACCAGGGCGCCGGAGACGGCCGCGATCCAGAAGGTACGGGAGGGCCGGCGGCCGGTCCGCACGGCGGCGAGGCTCGCCGTGGTGAGCGGCAGGAGGCCCACGACCACGGCGGCGTGCGAGGTGGTGGAGGTCTGCAGGGCCAGCGTGGTCAGGAGCGGGAAGCCGATGACGACACCGCAGGCGACCACCGCGAGGCCCGCCCAGTGGCGGCGCTCGGGCAGCGGCACCCGGCCGGCGAGGAGGAAGGCGCCGGCGATGAGCGCGGCGAGGGTGGAGCGCACGGCCACCAGCGACCAGGGGCCGAAGCTCTCCAGGCCCCAGACGGTCGAGGGGAAGGTGAGGGAGAAGGAGATCACGCCGAGCCCGGCGAGCAGGGTGCCGCTGGTCCGGGGGGTGGAGGCGGCCGGGGCCGTGGTGCCGGTGGACCCGGTCCTGGGGGATCCGGTGGTCGTGACCGCTATCGCGGTCAGGGCAGTAGCGCTATCCTGTGTTCTCATGCATGAGCGTAGCAGTGTCGCGGAACTGGCGAAATCCCTGAGAGCGGAACTCGACCGCTACTCTCCCGGTGGGAAACTGCCATCGAGCCGGGCGCTCGTCGAGCGCTTCCACGTCTCCCCGGTCACCGTCACCCGGGCCCTCGCCCAGCTCGCCGCCGAAGGTCTCGTCGTCACCCGCCCCGGCGCCGGTGCCTTCCGCGCCGCACCGCGCACCGCCACCCCGGTCGCCGGGGACACCTCCTGGCAGGAGGTCGCCCTCAGTGCCGACACCGCCACCGACCTCGTCCCCCGGGCCGTCGACGCCTCCGGGGTCCTCGTCACCCTCTCCGCACCCCCGCCCGGCGTGATCGAGTTCAACGGCGGCTACCTCCACCCCTCGCTCCAGCCCGAGAGTGCCCTGGCCGCCGCCCTCGCCCGGGCCGGTCGCCGCCCCGGAGCCTGGGGCAGACCGCCCACCGACGGCCTGCCCGAACTGCGCGAATGGTTCGCCCGCGAGATCGGCGGCAGCATCACCGCCGCCGACGTGCTCGTCACCGCCGGCGGCCAGTCCGCGATCGCCACCGCTCTGCGCGCCCTCGCCTCACCCGGCACCCCCGTCCTCGTCGAGTCGCCCACCTACCCCGGCATGCTCGCCGTCGCCCGCGCCGCCGGACTCCGCCCCGTCCCCGTGCCCGCCGACGTCGACGGGGTCCGCCCCGAACTCCTCGAAGCCGCCTTCCGGGCCACCGGCGCCCGCGTCTTCGTCTGCCAGCCGCTCTTCCAGAACCCGATGGGGACCACATTGAGCCCCGAGCGCCGGCGCGAGGTCGTGCGCATCGCCCGCGCCGCCGGGGCCTTCGTCGTCGAGGACGACTTCGCCCGCCGCCTCGTCCACGCGGACGCGGCGCCGCTCCCCGCACCGCTCGTCGCCGACGACCCCGACGGCGTCGTCGTCCACGTCCGCTCGCTCACCAAGATCACCTCGGCGAGCCTCCGCGTCGGCGCCCTCGCCGCCCGCGGGCCCGTCCTGGAACGACTGCGCGCCATCCAGGTCGTCGACAGCTTCTTCGTCCCCCGGCCCCTCCAGGAGGCCGCGCTCGAACTCGTCGGCTCCCCGGCCTGGCCCCGCCACCTCCGGGCGGTCGCCCAGGAGCTCAAGAGCCGCCGCGAGGTCATGACCGGCGCCCTCGCCCTCCGCCTCCCCGAACTCGCCCTCCCGCACATCCCCTCCGGCGGATACCAGCTCTGGCTGCGCCTCCCCGACACCCTCCCCGAGGCCTCCCTCCTGGCCGCCGCCCTGCGCGCCGGGGTCGCCGCCGCCCCCGGCCGCCCGTACTTCTGCGCAGAACCCCCGGCCGGCCACATCCGGCTGAGTTTCGCGGGTGTCGCGGGCCCCACGGAGATCGCCGAGGGCGTCCGCCGCCTGCGGACGGCGGTCGACGAGCTCACCGGCTGACCCGGAGGCGGGCCGCACCGGAACCCGGCGCGGCCCGCCCCCCTCGTCCATGGCCCGGGGCAAATTCGCCTGACAAGCCCCGCGCCCCCTGGAAGCCTTCTCCCATGAGCGACGGCATCAACCCCGACACCCCCGACACCCCCGTCATGCACGGGGCGTACGAGATCTCAGCCGACCCCGCCCGGATCGACGCGGCCCGCGTCCACCACTGGCTCTCCACCGACGCCTACTGGGCGCTCGGCCGACCTCGGGAGAAGCAGGACAGCGCCATCGCGGGCTCGCTGAACCTCGGCGCCTACCACCGGGAGACCGGCGAGATGAGCGCCTACGCGCGCGTCGTCACCGACTACGCCACCTTCGCCTGGCTCTGCGACGTCTACGTCGACCGCCCGGCCCGCGGCACCGGACTCGGCACCGCGCTCGTCACCGCCGTCCGCGACCACCTCGCCCCCTACGGCCTGCGCCGCGTCATGCTCGCCACCGCCGACGCGCACGGCGTGTACGAGAAGGTGGGTTTCACGCCACTGCAGAATCCGGACAAGTGGATGGCACTCGGACAGCAGTGAGCCCACCCCCCTCCGGCCCCGCCGACAACCCCTTGACCAGCGGAGCCACCGGCCTCACCATCGCGGCCATGAGTCTTCGGGTGACGCTCGTCACGGCGGCACGCAGCTCCTCCCTGCTCGCCGAACGCTTCGACGACGACCGGCCGCTCGACGAGGCCGGCTGGTACGAGGTGCAGCAGGCCGCGCCCGCGCTCATCCCGCTCGGCGCGGCCGAACTGCGCTACTGCTCCCCGACCCCGCGCAGCCGCGCCACCGGCACCGCCCTCGGCTACGCGCCGCTCGCCCAGCCCGCCCTCCGCGACTGCGACATGGGCCGCTGGCGGGGCCTCACCCTCGCCGAGGTCGCCGCCCTCGAACCGGCCGCCGTCGACGCCTGGCTCACCGACGCCCGCACCGCCCCGCACGGCGGCGAACCCCTCCTCGCCTTCATCACCCGGATAGGCAACTGGCTCGACACCCGTCCCGCCGAGGACGGCTCCATCGTCGCCGTCGCCGAACCCTCCGTCGTACGGGCCGCCCTCGTGTACGCCCTCAAGGCACCCCCCGCCACCTACTGGAACGTCGACGTCCGCCCCCTCTCCACGATCACCCTCACCGGCCGGCCCGGCCTCTGGCACCTCCAGCTCGCCACCGCACCGCGCTGACGGCTCTCCGGCCGCGCCCGAAGGTGGGGAACCGGGCGCCCGACCGGCTAGCCTGAGACCACGATGAACCGTTTGAGCACGTCATGGGGCGCCTTCACGCTGACCCGCTACCCCGAGGACCCGCGCGACCAGCTCCGCGCCTGGGACGCGTCCGACGAGTACCTCCTCGGGCACCTCGCCGAGGCCGGGACCGACCTCTCCGGCACCGTCGCCGTCCTCGGCGACCGCTGGGGAGCCCTCGTCACCGCGCTCCAGGCCGCGGGACCCCGCGAACTCGTCCAGATCACCGACTCGTACCTCGGCGGTCAGGCCACCCGGGCCAACCTCGCGCGCGCCGGGGCCGCCCCGGACGCCGTCCGGCTCCTCACCACCCAGGACCCGCCCCCCGAGCGGATCGACGTGCTCCTCGTCCGCGTCCCCAAGAGCCTCGCTCTCCTGGAGGACCAGCTCCACCGGCTCGCGCCCGCCGTGCACGAAGGCACCGTGATCGTCGGCACGGGCATGGTCAAGGACATCCACACCTCCACGCTCAAGCTCTTCGAGCGGATCCTCGGCCCCACCCGCACCTCGCTCGCGGTGAAGAAGGCCCGGCTGATCCACACCACCCCCGATTCGTCCCTCACGCCCGGGCCGAGCCCGTGGCCCCTCCGGTACGCCCTCCCTCCGGACACCCCCGCGCCCGGACTCCCCGGGCTCACCGTCACCAACCACGCCGGCGTCTTCTGCGCCGACCGCCTCGACATCGGCACCCGCTTCTTCCTCGCGAACCTGCCCGGCGGCCTCGGCCGGGCCCGCGTCGCCGACCTCGGCTGCGGCAACGGCGTCGTCGGCCTCGCCATCGCCCTCCACGAACCCGAGGCGGAACTGGTCTTCACCGACGAGTCGTACCCGGCGGTCGCCTCGGCGGAGGAGAACTTCCGCGCCCATGTGGGACCGGACCGCAAGGCCGAGTTTCTCGTCGGCGACGGCCTCACCGGGCTCGCCCCCGGCTCGATGGACCTCGTCCTCAACAACCCGCCGTTCCACAGCCACCAGGCCACCACCGACCGCACCGCCCGCCGGATGTTCTCGGACGCGCGGCGCGCGCTGCGTCCCGGCGGCGAGCTGTGGGTCATCGGCAACCGGCACCTCGGGTACCACGTCACCCTCCGCCGCATCTTCGGCAACAGCGAACTCGTGGCCAGCGACTCGAAGTTCGTGGTGCTGCGCGCCGTACGCAAGGCGTAGCCCCGGCGGGCGCGCCAAGGTGGACGACGAACGGATCGTCGACGGTTCGCAGTGGGCTCGGGCAGGAGTTCCGCGCATCGGTGATCATGCCTCCACGCTAGGACGCCCGGCCGCGGCCGGCCTCAGGGATCTCCCCGGCCCGGCACGGACTTGACCCTGACCCGCGGGTCAGGGTTTACGGTCCCGCCGACCCGACCGAACTCCTCCTGGAGCGCCCTCATGGCCACCCACCGCGAGATCCGGCTGCGCACCCGACCCGAGCGCGGCCTCCCGGCACCCGAGCACCTCGCACTCGTCCACGCCGCCCTCCCCGTCCCGGCCCCCGGCGAAGTCCTCGTCAGAAACCGCTGGTTCGCGGTCTCCGCCGCACTGCGGACCCTGATCGGGGGCGGACTCAAGGGGGCCCCGTTCCCGCCCGTCGAACCCGGCGACCCCCTCATCGGCGCGGCCGTCGGCGAGGTCGTCTCCGCCCCGGACGGCAGCGGCCTGCGCCCCGGAGACCTCGTCTCCCACTGGCAGGGCTGGCGCGAGTACGCCACCGTGCCCGCGGCCGGCTGCACGCCCCTCGGCGATACCCTGCCCGACCCCGTCGCCCACCTCTCCCAGGGCCGGACCGCGTATGCCGCCCTCACCCGCGGCACCGAGGTGCGCGCGGGGGACACGGTCCTGGTCACCGGCGGCGCCGGCGCGGTCGGCACGATGGCCGGGCAGATCGCCCGGCTCCTCGGCGCGGGCCGGGTGATCGGCACCACCGGCTCCCCGGCCAAGGCCGAGCGGCTCGTCACCGAACTCGGCTACGACGCCGCCGTCGTCCGCGGGGCCCACGCACCCTTCGCCGCGCAGCTCGCCGAAGCCGCGCCCGAGGGCATCGACGTCCTCCTCGACACGGTCGGCGGCGAGCAGCTGAGCGCGGCGGTCGCCGCTGCCCGCCCCGGTGCGCGAGCCGTCCTCGTCGGCGCCCTGTCCGGCCAGCTGGATCCGGAGGGGACCGGCGCCACCGCGCGCGTGGAGCTCGATTCGTACCCGCTCGTCCTCAAACGCGTCTCCCTGCGTGGCTTCAGCCCGCTCGACCACCCGGAGGCGGAGGCCGAGTGGCACAGCAGGTTCGGCGACTGGCTGCGTGCCGGGGAGATCACCTTCCCGCACGTCAGGGTGTCGGGCATGGATCGGGCCGCCGAGGCGTTGCGGGAGGTGATGGAGGGACGGCATCTCGGCGCGGTCGTGGTCGAGTTGCCCTGACGGCGACGGCGACGGCGACGGCGACGGCAGCGGGGCGGTGATGGGGGCGCGGACGGTGACGGCGACTGGGGCGGGGGCGCGGACGGTGGCGGCGACTGGCCCTGGTCGTGGCCACGGCGATGGCCGCGGCCACCAACCGGCGCGGCCCCGGCAGTCGGCGCGGGCCCCGGCGGCCGGCGCTGGCCCCGGCAGTCGGCGCGGGCCCCGGCGGCCGGCGCGGCCCCGGCGGCCGGCCCGGTCAGGGCGGCACCCATGGCCACGGTTCACGGTCGCGACCGTCCCCGCGACGAAGCGAAGGGCGGACGGCATGCGGATAGGCGACGCGGCGGCAGCGGCGGGGACCACACCCCGGGCCCTGCGCCTCTACGAGCAGCGGGGCCTCCTCCCGCCCCCGGACCGCACCGCCACCGGCCAGCGGCGCTACGGCCCGGAGGACGTCGCACGCGTCCGCGTCGTGCGGGAACTCCTCGCCCTCGGCCTGACGATCGAGGACGTACGCGCGTGCGTGGACCGTCTTTCGCTTCTCGACGTGGACGCGATCCGTTCCCGCCGGGTCCCCGAGGGCGTCTGCGTGCGGGCGTCCCCGGTCGTGAGCCGCCGGCTCGCGGCCCTCGACACGGAGATCGCCCGCCTCACGCGTCAGCGCGACGAACTGGCGGCCCGTACTGCCTCGCCGCCGCACCCGGACACCCCCGCCACCGCGACCGGCTGACGGGCGCTCACGCCAGGGCGACCAGCTCCCGGTACTCGGCGTTCCACAGGTCCTCGTCGGCGTCAGGCAGCAGCAGGACCCGCTCCGGGCGCAGCGCGTCGATCGCGCCCTCGTCGTGCGTGACCATCACGATCGCGCCCGGATACGTGCCCACGGCGGCCAGGACCTCGTCGCGAGAGGCGGGATCCAGGTTGTTGGTGGGCTCGTCCAGGAGCAGCACGTTCGCACCGGAGTGGACCAGGGCGGCCAGGGCCAGCCGCGTCTTCTCGCCGCCGGAGAGCACCCCGGCCGGCTTGTCGGCGTCGTCGCCCCGGAACAGGAACGCGCCGAGCACCCTCCGTACCTCACCGTCCGTCAGGTGGGGAGCGGCCGCCGCGAGGTTCTCCCGGACCGTGCGCTCCGGATCGAGCGTCTCGTGCTCCTGGGCGAAGTAGCCGAGCCGCAGCCCGTGCCCGTGCACGACCCGCCCCGCGTCGGGCGCCTCCTGGCCGGCGAGGAGCCGCAGCAGGGTCGTCTTGCCGGCGCCGTTGAGCCCGAGGACGACGAGGCGGCTGCCCCGGTCGACGGCCAGGTCCACCCCGTCGAGCACCGGCCCCTGCCCGTACGCCTTGCTGAGAGACACGGCCCCCAGCGGTGTCCGGCCGCAGGGGGCGGGCTCGGGCAGCCGGATGCGGGCGACCCGCTCGGCCTGCCGTGCCGGGTCGAGCCCGGCGAGCATGCGGTCGGCCCGGCGGGCCATGCTGCGGGCCGTCGTCGCCGTCGCCACGCGGGACTTCATGCGGTCCGCCTGCGCGTGCAGGGCGGCCGCCTTCCGTTCGGCGTTGGCGCGCTCGCGCACCCGGCGCCGCTCGTCGGCGTCCCGCTGGGCGAGGTACGCGTCCCAGCCGGTGTTGTGGACGTCCAGCGCGGCCCGCTGCGGATCGAGGTGGAAGACCCGGTTCACGGTGTCGGCGAGCAGCCGCACGTCGTGGCTGATCAGGACGAGTCCGCCCCGGTGGGCGGCGAGATGGCCGCGCAGCCAGCCGATCGAGTCGGCGTCCAGGTGGTTGGTCGGCTCGTCGAGCAGCAGCGTGCCGTCGTGGCCGTGACCGGCGAAGAGGATCCGGGCCAGCTCGACCCGGCGCTTCTGGCCGCCGGACAGCCGGCCGACGGGCCGGTCCATGAGCTCGACGGGCAGGCCGAGACCGGCGGCGACCCGGGCCGCCTCGGCCTCCGCCGCGTACCCGCCGCCCGCCTCGAAGGCGGTCTCGGCCGCGTCGTACGCGGCGAGCGCCCGGGCGTCGGGCGCCTCGCCGAGCCGCCGGGCCGCCTCCGCGAGCCGCCGGACCGCCCGGTCGAGGCCGCGCGCGGACAGGATCCGGTCGGTGACGGTCACGGAGGGGTCGGCGGCCCGCGAGTCCTGCGCGAGATGGCCGACGGAGCCGGTGCGGGTGATGCCGCCGGCGGCCGGGGCACGCAGCCCGGCCAGGGTGTCGAGGAGGGTGGTCTTGCCGGCGCCGTTGCGGCCGACCAGGCCGATCCGGTCGCCGGGGGCGACGTGGAAGGAGACGTCGGACAGCAGGAGCCGGGCGCCGACGCGCACGTCGGCACCACGAACGGTGATCATGGGATTACGCTCCGAACAAGCTTGAGGACACACGGGTGACGTGAGTGCGGGTCCTCAGCTAGGAGATTCGGGGCGTAGACATGCCATCGAGGCTAACGGCGTCGGCCTCCGGACGCACCGGAATTTCGCCCGGCCGCGCGTCAGGAGTCGGGAAAGGCCAGGTCGAGACCGCGCACCCGGTCCTCCCCGCTGGTGAGCGAGAGGGCGACGATCCGGTCCCGCCGGAGGGTCGCCGCGAGCGCCGAGACCGGACGGCCGGCGGCGAACCCGACCGCGCCGACGGCCCCGTCGACCAGCGCCGGCCGGGACACGTCCGCGCCGCGCGCGAAGGCGACGGCCGTCTCGGCGACCGCGGCGACCCCGTGCACCGGGCCGCCCTCGGAGTACGCGACGACGTCGGGGTCCAGCACGGCCACCAGTCGGCGGACATCACGCGCGCGTACGGCCGCGAGGAACCGGTCCACCACCGCCCGCTGCCGTCCTTGCTCGCCCTCGGTGCGGGCCGCCCCGCCGCCCCGGATCCGCTCGCGCGCCCGCCGGGCCAGCCGCGCCGCCCCCTCGGGCGACCCGCCGACGATCCGCGCGGTCTCGTCCGCCGGCAGCCCGAACGCGTCGTGCAGCACATAGGCGAGCCGCTCCTCGCTCCCGAGCCTCTCCAGCATCACCAGCAACGCCAGCCACAGGGAGTCGATCTCGCCGAGGCAGTCGGCCCCACCCGCCTCGGGCACCTCACTGAAATTCCCGGCGCCACCGCCCCCGCGCTTTTGAAGCCTTCGCAGGGCGGCCTGCCCCACGGCCGCCGTCAGCCACGCGCGCACCGTCGCACCGTCGTCCTGCCGGAGCCCCGCCCGAGCCGCCGCGAGCGCCTCCGCGGCGTCCGCCCCCGACCCCGTGATCCGCAGGGCGACGGCCCGCAACTGTTCCTCGTGAGCGTCGAACCGCCCGGCCAGGGCGGTCAGAAACGTGTCGTCGTGCATGGCGCCTCACTCCTCGTCGGTTCCGTCACCGCGTTGACGAGAGGACCCCCGCGGATGTGACAGCGCCCACCCCGAAGCCCGGGATCAGCCCCGTACGAGCTCCCGCGCCACGCTCCGCTTCGCCTCGGCGAGCTCCGCGTCGATCTCCGCGGCCCTCGCCGCGTCCAGGACGATCAGGGCCCCGCCCGGGGCGCCCCGCGTCAGCCGCCGGTGCCGCAGATGGGTGGGCGGGTGCGTCGAGTCCACTTGGTGACCGCGCCGCTCGGCGACCCGGCGCAGCCGCTCGTACTCGCGCTCGGGGACCGACGCGGCATGCGCGGCGAGACGCTCCCACAGGCCCTCGGACGGATCGTCGCGGCGCGCCGCGCCACCGATCCGGGTCCGGGCCGCCACGCACTCCCGGCGCAGCTCGCCGACGACGCTCCCGGTGACGAGGAGCCGGTCCATCAGCCCGGCCGCGGCCTCCGCGCCCGCTGCCCGGGCCGCGGTGGAGTCGGCGAGGTACTCGGCGCGCTGCGACTGGCGCAGGGTCAGATGCTCCAGGACGACGAGGACACCCCCGACGAGCAGTCGGGGCAGGGCGGTCACCAGGTTCACGAAGTGCTCCATCAGACCGTGCGCGGGCTGCGGGGCCAGGGTGTAGCGCCAGGTGCCGAGCGACTGGAACGCGCCGCCGACGAGCAGCGAGTGGCGGGTGTCCCCGTGGGCGTAGTGTCCGAACTCGTGGCCGAGGAGGGCGATCCGCTCCTGCGGGGGCAGGGTCTCCCAGAGGGCGAGGCCGATGCGGAGCACGCGGTGCTGGCGGATGCCGTACGTGCTGACCGAGGCGTTGGCGTCGCAGTCGATCACCACGGTCCGCACGCCCGTCGTGCCGACGGCCCCGGCGACCTCGTCGAGCAGGGCGAAGAGCCGGGGCGCGTCGCCCCGCCGCAGGACCGGCCGGTGGTCCTCCTCTTTCGGGAGGCGGCCGAACCGGGGCCGGAGCACGATGGCGAGGCCGATCAGAAGACCCCCGACCACGGGCAGGCCGCCGTGCCCTCGGACGAGCAGCCAGAGGCCGCCGGCGAGCAGGGCGACGGTCACGCCGTGGACCGCCAGCGCGATCGCCGTGGCGAACCCGCCGGCCACCCCGAGCCGGGTCCGCGGCCTGGGGCGGTCCGCCGCCGCGCCGGGCGCGGCCCCGTCGTCCGGGTCCGCGAGGTCGGCGAGCAGCTGCTCCCCGTACCGCTGCGCGAGCCGCCGCCGTATACGGTCGATCCGCCCCGGCGGCTCCTCGTCCCGCGTCTCGGGGTCGACGTTCCAGTCGCACGCGGCGCACCAGGTGACGTACCGCCCGCCTTCGTCCACGGGCGCCCCGCACTCGGGGCAGGTTCTCTCCGCCGTCCGGACCGTGTCCGCCGTCTCCGTCATTCCGTACTCCCCACCCCGGCGTTCCGCCCTCGGCCCGCCCCGTTCGTTTCGGGGAGACAGTAGCGGGCCCCGCCGACCCCTCTGATCAGCGGAAAGGCCGGTTCGACACAAAGGTGTCGAACCGGCCTTCCGTGGCTGGGGTGCCGTGCGTCAGTCCGTGCCGAACTCCATCGCGGCGCGGTCCAGCATCTCCTCCTCGCCGGAGACCTCGCCGCGGGAGGCGATGGCCTCGGCGCCGCCCTCGGGCATCTGCGGCATGGTGCCGATCAGCCCGGTCGCGGCCGCCTGGGCGGCACCGATGGCGGGGCTGCCGGTGCCGATCAGGCCGAGGCCGGCGTACTGCTCCAGCTTGGCGCGCGAGTCGGCGATGTCGAGGTTGCGCATGGTGAGCTGGCCGATCCGGTCCACCGGGCCGAAGGCCGAGTCCTCGGTGCGCTCCATGGACAGCTTGTCCGGGTGGTAGCTGAACGCCGGGCCCGTGGTGTCGAGGATCGAGTAGTCCTCGCCGCGCCGCAGCCGCAGCGTGACCTCGCCGGTGACGGCCGCGCCGACCCAGCGCTGCAGCGACTCGCGGACCATGAGGGCCTGCGGGTCCAGCCACCGGCCCTCGTACATGAGCCGGCCGAGGCGGCGGCCCTCGTTGTGGTACTGGGCGAGGGTGTCCTCGTTGTGGATCGCGTTGACCAGGCGCTCGTACGCGGCGTGCAGCAGCGCCATGCCCGGAGCCTCGTAGATGCCGCGGCTCTTGGCCTCGATGATCCGGTTCTCGATCTGGTCGGACATGCCCATGCCGTGGCGGCCGCCGATGGCGTTGGCCTCCATGACCAGGTCGACGGCGGAGTGGAACTCCTTGCCGTTGATCGAGACGGGCCGGCCCTGCTCGAAGCCGATCGTGACGTCCTCGGTGGGGATCTCGACCGACGGGTCCCAGAACTTGACGCCCATGATCGGGTCGACGGTCTCGACGCCCGTGTCCAGGTGCTCGAGCGTCTTGGCCTCGTGGGTGGCGCCCCAGATGTTGGCGTCGGTGGAGTACGCCTTCTCGGTGCTGTCCCGGTAGGGGAGGTCGTGGGCGAGGAGCCACTCCGACATCTCCTTGCGGCCGCCGAGCTCGGTCACGAAGTCCGCGTCCAGCCAGGGCTTGTAGATCCGCAGGTGCGGGTTGGCGAGCAGGCCGTAGCGGTAGAACCGCTCGATGTCGTTGCCCTTGAAGGTCGAGCCGTCGCCCCAGATCTGGACGTTGTCCTCGAGCATCGCCCGCACCAGGAGGGTGCCGGTGACGGCGCGGCCGAGCGGGGTGGTGTTGAAGTAGGCACGGCCGCCCGAACGGATGTGGAACGCGCCGCAGGTGAGCGCGGCCAGGCCTTCCTCGACCAGCGCGGCGCGGCAGTCGACCAGGCGCGCGATCTCGGCACCGTAGGTCTTCGCGCGGCCGGGCACCGAGGCGATGTCGGGCTCGTCGTACTGGCCGATGTCGGCGGTGTAGGTGCAGGGGATGGCGCCCTTGTCGCGCATCCATGCGACGGCGACGGACGTGTCGAGGCCGCCGGAGAAGGCGATGCCGACGCGCTCGCCGGCGGGCAGGGAGGTGAGGACCTTGGACATGGGAAGAGTATGCATCATCTCGCATGGTCATGCAAAGGCTGCTCTGTCCGAGGCTCCCAGTGGTTCCCCCGGTGTCGCGACCGGTGGCCTGCCTGCGGAGCCGCTCCGGCCCGCCCGCTCAGGCGCCCAGGTCGGGAACGCCCACCCGGTCGAGCAGCGCCCGCATCTCCGTGACCGGCAGCGCGGGGTTGCAGGCCGCGGCCGCGCCCACGTCCGGATCGTCCAACAGTTCCACCAGCCGGGCCACCGGAAGCCGCCGGTCGAGGCCCGCCCTCTCCCGCACCCGCGCCTCCGGATCCCGGCTCAGCCGCTCGACGAGCGCGGGAGTCGCCGCCGGATCACGCAGGGCCAGCGCGCGGGCCTCCGGATCCGGCGCGTCCGCGAACCGCGCCGCGAGCCCCTCCGCCGGGAACCGCGGCCGGGACGCCAGCATGCCGACGGCCCGGTGGGTGCCGTTCAGGTACAGGTCGAGCAGCAGCTCCGGCGGCGCCAGCGGGTGGTACTCGGCCAGCAGCAGCCGTACGGCGAAGTCCTCGTCCCCCGCCAGCAGCTCCACGCAGTCCTCCGGCAGCCCCCTGCACACCGCGGCGCTCCGCCGCAGCCAGGTGTGCGCCGACCTCGCGCAGCGGCGCAGGACGTCCGGGTCCTCGCGCGCGTCCCACACCCACCGCAGGGTGTCGAGCCGGTCCTCGGGGGCGACCTCCCAGTCGATCGCGGCCCTTTCCTCCTCCGACAGCTCGGGGCGGGCGGAGACGGCGAGCCGCACCGCGGGGTCCTCGTGGGAGGCGAGCCCCGCCGCCAGATCGGCGGGAAAGGTCGGGTTCCGTACGAGCTGCGCGAGCCGCGTCCCCTCGGCGAGCAGGCGTCCGGCGAGGGCTCGCCCCAGTCGGCCGCGCTCCATCACCTCCCCGAGACGCCAGCTCTGGTCCAGCGTCTCGACGAGCTCGGCCGTGCGCTCCTCGTCCTCGTGCATGACCTGCAGGGACGCGGCGGTGCGCACCGCCGGGTCGGGGTCCGCGAGGAGTGCGGCGCGCGTGTCGTCGGTGAGCTCGCTCCAGACCCGGCGGCAGGCGGCCAGCCGGAACATCGGGTCCTCATGACCGGCGAGCGGCACCAGGACGTGCGCCGGCACGCTGGCCGATTCCACGGTCTCGTGCCGGACGGTGCCGCGCTCGTGGTTCAGCAGCCGCTCGTACGCCCGATCGGGCAGGGGTGGCACCTGGGTGCGGTAGAGGGTCGGGCCGACGGCGACCAGGATCGCGTCCGACGCGGCACCGTCGAGGAGCCGGGCGCGCAGTTCGGGGTCGGCCGCGCCGCTCTCGGCGAGCCGGGCCCGCACCCTGCGCTCGGGGTGGTGGAGCATGGCCTCGGCGACGCTGTCGGGCAGCGACGTGCGCCAGGCCAGCCGCCGCGCGATCCACTCGTCGCCGCCGTCCAGTGCGAGAAGCCGCAGCAGGACGTCGGCCGGAGCCGCCGGGTTGCTCGCGAGCCCGTCCACCGCGTGATGTGCCGCCGCCATGGGATCCCCCGTCCACCGTTCCCCGTACGTCCGTCAGGAGCGTACGTCTGGACGGCGCGGCCCAGGACGGCCCTCCGCCCGGCACGCCCCACCCGGCACAGCCCTCCGCCCAGGCACGCCCCCACGCTCCACCCCCGGAACGGCCTGCCGTCCCGTACGCCCCACCCCCGGAACGGCCTGCCGTCCCGTACGCCCCCCCCCGGAACGGCCCGCCGTCTAGTACGCCCCGCCCCGGAACATCAGACTGCCGTGGTGGCGCGGCCGGTCGCCCCGTTCGTGGGCCGCGTCGGAGCGGTCAGCGGGGGCCGAGAGTCCGGCGAGGGTCCGGAGGGTCGCCAGGCCGGCCAGGACCTCGTCGCGGTGGTTCGCGGACTTCATCCAGGCCGGCAGCCGGGCGAACATCCCCAGCGTCGGGGAGGCGTGGCGGATGCGGAGCCGGGCCCCCGCGTATGCCGCGAGCGCGTCGACGTGCTCCTCGTCGTAGGCCCAGAGGATCCGGCCCGCGCAGCGGGTCTGAAGCCAGAGCGGCCGGCGGAAGAAGGGGTCCTCGGTGCCGCCGGGCACCACTCCGACCAGAGCGCGGCCCCTTTGTTCGGCGGTCCATTCGGCGACCGCGCCGCAGCCGCCGCAGGTGAGGCGGCGTGGCTCGAAGAGCGGATTCCCCGGAGCCGGCAGGTCGGGCCGGGGCGTGACGAGCGCGCGGCCACCGCACCTCGGGCAGACGACGAGCACTCTTCGGGTGAATCCGGCGAGCCAGATGCCGTGGTCGTGGTGACGGGCCGGTCCGGGACGTACGGGCTCGGAACGCATGGGGGACACCCTGTCAGGGTCGTGCCGCGCCGGGCGACCGGATATGTGGTGCGCTGAAAGGTGGACCCTCGGCCGCCGGGACCAGGTCGTTGCATAAAAGTTCGGCGAGACGTATAGTCATGCCATCCATGAGGAGGGTTTCGATGACGGTACGAGTAGCAGTGGCGGGTGCGAGCGGATACGCGGGCGGAGAGCTCCTGCGTCTCCTCGTCGCCCACCCCCACGTGGAGATCGGGACACTGACCGGCCACTCCAACGCCGGCCAGCGACTCGGGGCCCTCCAGCCCCACCTGCTCCCGCTCGCCGACCGCGTCCTCGCGCCCACCACCGCCGAGGAGCTCGCCGGACACGACGTGGTCTTCCTCGCGCTGCCGCACGGCCAGTCCGCCGCGGTCGCCGAGCAGCTCGGGCCCGACGTCCTCGTCATCGACATGGGTGCCGACTTCCGTCTCAAGGACCCGGCCGACTGGGAGACGTACTACGGCTCCCCGCACGCCGGCACCTGGCCCTACGGCCTCCCCGAACTGCCCGGCGCCCGCGCCGCCCTGGAGGGGTCCAAGCGCGTCGCGGTCCCCGGCTGCTACCCGACCGCCGTCTCGCTCGCGCTCTTCCCGGCGTACGCGGAGGGGCTCGCCGAGCCCGAGGCCGTGATCGTCGCCGCCTCCGGCACCTCCGGCGCGGGCAAGGCCGCCAAGCCGCACCTGCTCGGCAGCGAGGTCATGGGCAACATGTCCCCGTACGGCGTCGGAGGCGGCCACCGCCACACGCCCGAGATGATCCAGAACCTCAGCGGACCGGCGGGGGAGCGGGTCACCGTCTCCTTCACGCCCACCCTGGCGCCGATGCCCCGCGGCATCCTCGCCACCTGCACGGCCACCGCGAAGCCCGGCGTCACCGCCGAGACCGTACGGGCCGCGTACGAGAAGGCCTACGCGGACGAGCCCTTCGTCCACCTGCTGCCCGAGGGGCAGTGGCCGGCCACGTCGTCCGTCTACGGTTCCAACGCCGTTCAGGTGCAGGTCGCGTACGACGCCAACGCGAACCGGATCATCGCCATCAGCGCCATCGACAACCTCACCAAGGGCACCGCCGGCGGCGCGGTGCAGAGCATGAACATCGCCCTCGGGCTTCCCGAGGCCACCGGACTTTCCACGATTGGAGTCGCTCCATGAGCGTCACCGCAGCGAAGGGATTCACGGCAGCGGGCATCGCCGCCGGGATCAAGGCGAACGGCAACCCGGACCTGGCCCTCGTGGTCAACACCGGGCCCCGCCGCGCCGCCGCGGGAGTCTTCACCTCCAACCGCGTCAAGGCCGCCCCCGTCCTCTGGTCCCAGCAGGTCCTCGCCGACGGCGAGCTGACCGCGGTCGTCCTCAACTCGGGCGGCGCCAACGCCTGCACCGGCCCGCAGGGCTTCCAGGACACCCACGCCACCGCCGAGAAGGTCGCCGACGTCCTCGGCATCGGCGCTGGCGAGGTCGCCGTCGCCTCCACCGGCCTCATCGGCGTCCTGCTCCCCATGGACAAGCTGCTCCCCGGCGTCGAGAAGGCCGCCGCCGAACTCTCCGAGCACGGCGGCGAGAAGGCGGCCATCGCCATCAAGACCACCGACACCGTCCACAAGACCTCCGTGGTCACCAAGGACGGCTGGACGGTCGGCGGCATGGCCAAGGGCGCGGGCATGCTCGCCCCCGGCCTCGCCACCATGCTCGTCGTCCTCACCACCGACGCCGACGTCGACGCCAAGGGCCTCGACGCCGCCCTGCGGACCGCCACCCGGCTCACCTTCGACCGGGTCGACTCCGACGGCTGCATGTCCACCAACGACACGGTCCTCCTCCTCGCCTCCGGCGCCGCCGGCGTCACCCCCGGGCAGGACGAGTTCGCCGAGGCCGTACGGACCGTCTGCGACGACCTCGCCCGCCAGCTCATCGGCGACGCCGAGGGCGCCAGCAAGGACATCCGCATCGAGGTGATCAACGCCGCGACCGAGGACGACGCCGTCGAGGTGGGCCGCTCCATCGCCCGCAACAACCTCCTCAAGTGCGCCATCCACGGCGAGGACCCCAACTGGGGCCGGGTGCTCTCCGCCATCGGCACCACGAAGGCCGCCTTCGAGCCCGACCGGCTCAACGTCGCCATCAACGGCGTCTGGGTCTGCAAGAGCGGCTCCGTCGGCGAGGACCGCGACCTGGTCGACATGCGCTACCGGGAGGTCACGATCACCGCCGACCTCGCGGCCGGCGCGGAGTCCGCCGTCATCTGGGCGAACGACCTCACCGCCGACTACGTCCACGAGAACAGCGCGTACTCGTCATGACCCACACCGCGCGGAAGCACACCGCCCTCCCGAAGGCCCAGATCCTCATCGAGGCACTGCCCTGGCTCACCCGCCACCACGGCAAGACCGTCGTCATCAAGTTCGGCGGCAACGCCATGATCGACGACGACCTCAAGGCCGCCTTCGCCCAGGACATCGTCTTCCTGCACCACGCCGGCCTCAAGCCGGTCGTCGTGCACGGCGGCGGCCCCCAGATCAACGCCGCCCTCGACCAGGCCGGCCTGGTCAGCGAGTTCAAGGCGGGCCTGCGGGTCACCACCCCCGAGGCGATGGACGTCGTCCGGATGGTGCTCGCGGGCCAGGTCCAGCGCGAACTCGTCGGCCTGCTCAACCAGCACGGCCCGCTCGCCGTCGGTCTCACCGGCGAGGACGCCCACACCATGACCGCCACCAAGCACCAGCCGGTGATCAACGGCGAGTCGATCGACATCGGCCGCGTCGGCGAGATCACCGCCATCGACACCGGCGCCATCGAAGCGCTCCTGGAGGACGGCCGGATCCCGGTCATCTCCTCCATCGCCCGCTCCCAGGACGACGGACATGTCTACAACGTCAATGCTGATACGGCGGCTGCGGCACTCGCTGCGGCGCTGGGTGCCGAGACCCTGATGGTCCTCACCGACGTCGAGGGCCTCTACGAGGACTGGCCGAACAGCGACGAGGTCATCAGCAGGCTCACCGCGAGCCAGCTGGAGAAGCTGCTGCCCGAGCTCTCCAGCGGCATGGTCCCCAAGATGGAGGGCTGCCTGCACGCCGTACGGAACGGGGTCACCACGGCCCGCGTCATCGACGGCCGGGTCCCGCACTCGATCCTGCTGGAGATCTTCACCGACGAGGGCATCGGCACGATGGTCGTGCCGGACGGACAGGGGGACCGATGACCGGCAACACCGAGCTGACCCAGCGGTGGCAGGGATCGCTCATGAACAACTACGGCACCCCCCGGCTGCCGCTCGTCCGCGGTGAGGGCGCCAAGGTCTGGGACGCCGACGGCAAGCAGTACCTGGACTTCGTCGGCGGCATCGCCGTCAACGCCCTCGGCCACGCCCACCCGGCCGTCGTCGAGGCCGTGTCCCGGCAGATCGCCTCCCTCGGCCACGTCTCCAACCTCTTCGTCGCCGAACCGCCCGTCGCCCTCGCCGAGCGGCTCCTCGGCCTCTTCGGCCGCCCCGGCAAGGTCTTCTTCTGCAACTCAGGCGCCGAGGCCAACGAGGCCGCGTTCAAGATCGGCCGGCTCACCGGCCGCTCCCACATGGTCGCCACCGACGGCGGCTTCCACGGCCGGACCATGGGCTCCCTCGCGCTCACCGGCCAGCCCGGCAAGCAGACCCCGTTCCTGCCGCTCCCCGGCGACGTCACGCACGTGCCGTACGGGGACGTGGAGGCGTTGCGGGCCGCGGTCACCGAGGACACCGCCTTCGTCATCATCGAGCCCATCCAGGGCGAGAACGGCGTCGTCGTGCCGCCCGCCGGCTACCTCAAGGCCGCCCGGGAGATCACCCGCGCCACCGGCACCCTCCTCGTCCTCGACGAGGTGCAGACCGGCATCGGCCGGTGCGGCCACTGGTTCGAGCACCAGGCCCACGAGGGCGTCGAGCCCGACGTCGTGACCCTCGCCAAGGGCCTCGGCGGCGGCCTCCCGCTCGGCGCGACCGTCGCCTTCGGGGAGGCCGCGGAGCTCTTCGCGCCCGGCCACCACGGCACCACCTTCGGCGGCAACCCGGTCGCCTGCGCCGCCGGACTCGCCGTCCTGGACACCCTCGGCGCCGACGCGGCCCTCGACCACGTGAAGTCGGTGGGGGAGCGGCTGCGCCAGGGAATCGAGGGTCTGGGCCACCCGCTGGTCTCCCACGTCCGTGGTGCGGGCCTCCTGCTGGGTATCGTGCTCACCGGGCCCCTCGCACCCCAGGTGCAGCAGGCGGCCCAGGACGCGGGCCTCCTGGTGAACGCGCCCGCACCCGACGTCGTACGGATCATGCCTCCGCTGGTCCTCACCGACGCCGAGGCGGACGCCTTCCTCCGGGCGCTGCCCGGCGTCCTGGACGAGGCGAACGGGCAAGGACGAACCGGAGAATGAGACGACGATGACCGACGCGCAGGAGAACGTGCACTGGGGGTCCCCCCAGGCGGAGCCTGGGGGAGGGCCGTCCGTTCCGCAGACCCGCACCGCACGCCACCGCAGGATCGTCGACATCCTCAACCGGCAGCCGGTGCGCTCGCAGAGCCAGCTCGCCAAGCTGCTCGCGGACGACGGACTGAGCGTCACCCAGGCGACGCTCAGCCGCGACCTCGACGAGCTCGGCGCGGTGAAGATCCGCAACACGGGCGGCGAGCTGATCTACGCCGTGCCCAGCGAGGGCGGTTTCCGCACCCCGCAGGCGCCGCTCGGCGAGTCCGCGAAGGAGGAGCGCATGCGGCGCCTCTCCGGCGAACTGCTGATCTCCGCCGAGGCCTCGGCCAACCTGGTGGTGCTGAGGACCCCGCCGGGCGCCGCCCAGTTCCTCGCGTCGGCCATCGACCAGGCCGAACTCCACGCCATCCTCGGCACGATCGCGGGTGACGACACGCTGCTGCTCATCAGCCGCGACCCGGTCGGCGGGCAGGCGCTCGCCGACCACCTCCTGAAGCTGGCCCAGAAGTAGTCCTGGGACTCAGTACCGTGTGATCGCCGTCGGACCGCCCCGCGTTCCGACGGCGATGTGCGGCCGGCGCGCGGGATCCGCCCAGGCGAGGACCGCGCGCATCGTGCCGGCCGGCACGGAGACGCAACCGGCGGTCGCCCCGCGCCCGTTGACGTGCAGGAAGATCCCGGCTCCGCGCCCGCGTACCGGACGCTCGTAGTTGAAGCCGATGACGAGCGCGTACGCGTACTGCGTACCGTACGAGGCGAGATGCTCGGCCTCCTCCGCCCGGCAGTCCCGGGGTAGCCCCTCGACCCAGCGGTTGTACGCGCGGGAGGCGTTGTCCTGGCACCACCAGGAGCGCTCGGTGACGCGGGCGTACGGGAAGCGGGTCCCGGCCGGCCTGTCCCGCACCCCGAAGGCGTACGGCAGCCGGTAGAGGCCGGTGGGCGTCGTGTTCGTGCCCTGGCGGCGCGATCCGCCCTCGGCGAGCCCGTTCGCCCCGAACCGGGCGGGCGCCGAGCCGGCCACGACCCAACGCCCTCCCCGCCGGTCCCACCAGGTCAGCGTGCCCGTGGTGGAGTCCGTGTCCGGGGCCTCGGCCGTGATCAGCTGGGAACCCCCGCCGGTGTCGGCCATCCGCTCGGGCAGCGGTACGGGCGCGGGTGCGGGCGCGGAGCCGAGGGAGAGCAGGGCGGCGCCGAGGACGAGCAGAGTACGCATGCCCGCGACGCTAGGGCCGTCCAGACGCCCCCGCCCGTCGTGAAGGGCTATTCGGCGGGCAGCGGCGGCAGCGGGAGCGGCAGCGCGGGCAGCCCGTCGAGGCTGCTGGCGATGTGCTCCTTGCGCGCGCAGTACGCGTTGAACTCCTCGTCCGTCTTCCGGTTGAAGTACTCGGCGTGCAGGGTCCGGTCCTCCCGGTACTCCATGAGCGGGACGGCGTACCCGCAGGCGTCGCTGACCCGCCGCGCGTGCACGAGGACGATCGCCCGGGCACTGCCCTGCCCCTCGACGGCCTCGGCGGGGAACCGCGCGAACAGCTCGGCCCACCGCGGATCGTCCCGCAGCACGGCCTCGCCGGTCCCGTGCACCCGCACGACGGTCGGCGGCCCGGAGAACGCGGTCCACATCAGGGTGATCCGCCCGTTCCCCGGCTCCCGCAGATGCACGATCGTCTCGGCGCCGCTGCCACCGAAGTCGACGTATGCCAGGGTCAGTTCGTCGAGCACGACGAGCGTGCCCTTGCGGCCCTTGGGGGAGAGGTTGACGTGCCCGTCGCCGGCCAGGGGAGCAGTGGCGGTGAAGAACACCGGCTGCTCCTCGATGAAGGCCCGAAGCCGCCCGTCGATACGCTCATACGTTTTTCCCATGGCCCGATTCTTCTCCTCGCGGGCGCCCGGCGCAGCAGCGTCTCGCCGACCGGAAGGCACCCGGCACGGGGTGCGTCAGTTCCGGAGCAGCGCCCGCGAGTTGGCGCGCAGCTTCGGCTCGGCGTCGTCGATCAGCGACCAGGCGACCTCCCGCAACTCCGGACCACCGTGCGCCACCAGCAGCCGGAACGCCGCCACGCGCACGTGCCGGGGCCGCTGCGTCCCGAGCCGGTCCGACAGCTCCTCCCTCGGCAGCCGATCGGTCCACGGTACGAGGGCGGTCGCCGTCTCCCGTACGACCCCGGGCGCGGGGTCGTCGAGCAGCGGCACCAGGCGCGCCCAGTCCGTCGCGTCCAGTACGCGCAGCCCGGCCACGGCGTGGGCGCGCACGCCCGGGTGCGGGTGCTCCGTGAGATCCCACAGCAGGGCGGCGTCCTCGCCCGCGCCGCACTCGGCGAGACCGAGCGGCGCGGCCGGCGGCACCGCCGTCCCCGCGCACAGGTCCCGGTAGACCGGGGCGACGTCGACGCCGTGCTGCCGCAGCACGTACCGCGCGCAGGCCCGCACCAGGCCCGACCGGTCCGCCAGGTACGCCTCGGCCTCCCCGGGCCGCCCGGCCCGGCGCAGCGCCGTCACCCCCGCGGCGCGCACCCGGGAGTGGCGGGAGCGCAGGAGCGGGAGCAGTACCCCGTCCCCGCTCTCGGGGCCGACTCCGGCGACCGCACCGTCCGCGCAGACGTCCTGGACCACCACGTCCGGGTCGGCGGCCGCGGCCGAGGCGAACCGCGCGGGGGAGAGGTGCCGGCGCTCGACCGCGATCCGGTGCGCGAGGCGCCGGGTCGCCCGGTCCGGGCCGACGAGGACGGCGTCGAGGACGGGTCCCGGGCACTCCCGGAGGGCCGCTTCGAGCAGGGTCAGGGCGGCGTCCCCGCGCCGGCGCGCCGCCGTCCGCAGGACGACGGCGGCCAGGACGACGACGGCGTCGGGCGCGACACCCGGGAGCGCGGCCCGCAGCAGGTCGCGGGCCGGCTCGCGCACCGGCTCCGCCCAGTCCGCGCAGCGGATCGCCACGAGGGGCAGCAGCGGCCCCAGAGCCGGCGCGGGAAGTCGGGCCGCGCGGCGCAGCGCCGCCTCGCGTATCCGGCCGTCGGGGTGGCAGAGCGCGAGGGCGAGTGCACGCTCGTCGGGTTCGCGGCGTGTGAGGTGCAGGGTGGGCGGCGGCGCGTTCCACGACCAGGTGAGGCGGCGGCCGGTCGCCCAGGCGAGGTCCGGCAGCGCGGACGGGCGGATGCGGGCGAGCTCCCGCACGGCGCGGTCGAGACCCGTCCAGGCGGAGGCGTCCGAGGTGTCGATCGCCGAGGCGAGCGCCGTTCCCCGGGCCAGTCGGGCGGCTGCGGCGGTGTCGCTGTCTTCCATGGGCGGAGCGTAGGGACAGGGTGTACGCAGACGCCTCCGGTTTTCGTCGCCCACGGACCGAAGGCGTGCGCACCGAGGACCGCGATTGACAAAACATACGGCCATCCGCATAGTTATGCCTATCAACGTCGACCTAGCGTCATCCGCCCACGTTCGATCGAGGAGCAGCAGTGAGCAGCAACAACGGTGACGTCCGGCTCTGGGGCGGACGGTTCGCCGACGGCCCCGCCGAGGCCCTGGCGAAGCTCTCCGCTTCGGTCCACTTCGACTGGCGGCTCGCGCCGTACGACATCGCCGGCTCCCGTGCCCACGCGCGCGTGCTGCACAAGGCCGGCCTGCTCACCGAGGACGAGCTGACCCGTATGCTCGCCGGGCTCGACCAGCTGGAGGCGGACGTCGCCGACGGCTCCTTCGTCGGCACCATCGCCGACGAGGACGTCCACACCGCCCTGGAGCGGGGCCTCCTGGAGCGCCTCGGCGCCGAGCTCGGCGGCAAGCTGCGCGCCGGCCGGTCCCGGAACGACCAGGTAGCCACCCTCTTCCGGATGTACCTGCGCGACCACGCCCGGATCATCGGCGGCCTCATCGCCGACCTCCAGGACGCCCTCGTCGGCCTCGCCGAGGCCCACCCGGACGTCGCCATGCCCGGTCGTACGCACCTCCAGCACGCCCAGCCGGTGCTCTTCGCCCACCACGTCCTCGCCCACGCCCAGGCGCTCTCCCGGGACGCCGAGCGGCTGCGCCAGTGGGACACCCGGACGGCCGTCTCGCCGTACGGCTCAGGCGCCCTCGCCGGCTCCTCCCTCGGGCTCGACCCGGAGGCGGTCGCGAAGGACCTCGGCTTCGAGCGGGGCTCGGCCGGCAACTCGATCGACGGCACGGCCTCCCGCGACTTCGTCGCCGAGTTCGCCTTCATCACGGCGATGATCGGCGTCAACCTCTCCCGGATCGCCGAGGAGATCATCATCTGGAACACGAAGGAGTTCTCCTTCGTGACCCTGCACGACGCCTTCTCCACCGGCTCGTCGATCATGCCGCAGAAGAAGAACCCGGACATCGCCGAGCTGGCCCGTGGCAAGTCCGGCCGCCTCATCGGCAACCTCTCCGGCCTGATGGCCACCCTGAAGGCCCTCCCGCTCGCCTACAACCGGGACCTCCAGGAGGACAAGGAGCCGGTCTTCGACTCCTGCGACCAGCTGGAGATCCTGCTTCCGGCCTTCACCGGCATGATGGCCACCCTCACCGTCAACCGGGAGCGCATGGAGGAACTGGCCCCGGCCGGCTTCTCCCTCGCCACCGACATCGCCGAGTGGCTGGTCAAGCAGGGCGTGCCGTTCCGGGTGGCGCACGAGGTCGCCGGCGAGTGCGTGAAGGTCGCCGAGTCCGAGGGCAAGGAGCTGGACGAGCTCACGGACGAGCAGTTCGGCAAGATCTCCGAGCACCTCACCCCCGAGGTCCGCACCGTCCTCAACGTCCCCGGCGCCCTCGCCTCCCGCAACGGCCGCGGCGGCACCGCCCCCTCGGCGGTCGCCACCCAGCTCGTCGAGGTCAAGGCGGACCTGGTGATCCAGCACGCCTGGGCCGAGGCCAAGAAGTAGCCCTCAGCACGTCACAGCGCCGCCGCCCACTCCGCGAGCGCGTCGAAGTCCGGCCGGGTCAGCCCGATCCGCGGGTCGACGTGCAGCAACAGGGCGGCGGCGAGGTGCTTCTGCTCCACGTACTCGTGGTCGTACGACGTGATGTCGTCGTCGACCCATGCGAACGGCCGCCCCGCCGCGTACTCCAGGATGTACTGGGTCTTCCAGAAGGTCCCGCGCGGGGCGGCCCCGTGCATCTTCGGCCAGTCGACGAACGGCAGTTCGGGCAGCCCGAGGTGTGGCCCGATCCACTCGTTCGCCTCGGCCTTCCAGGTCGTCGCCCACACCAGCTCGTACGCCTCCGCCAGCGCGAGCAGCTCGCTCCCGTGGTCCGGGTTGAGCCACACCCGCAGCGGCTTCGTCTCGAACCAGCCGCCCGGACGCATCCGGTGCGTCGCGTACCCCTCCGGACGCCGCTCGCGCTGCGCCGCGTACGGATTCAGCGGCCCGTCGACGTCGATCAGCAGTAGCGGCTTCGTCATCACCACAGCATTCCGTTCCCGCCTCCCGTGAGGCGTCGATTTATCGAATGAGACACCGATGTCTCATCGGGTGTATGGTTGTCTCATGTCAGTCGATCGCACCCAGGTGCTCCGCGCCGCCGCCGCCCTGCTCACCCGCAAGGCGACCGCCACCATGGACGAGGTCGCCAGGGCCGCCGGGATCGGGCGGGCCACGCTGCACCGCCACTTCGCCGGGCGGGACGCGCTGGTGCGGGCGCTCGAGGAGCTCGGGCTGCAGGAGCTGGAGGCGGCCCACGACCGGGCCCGCACCGAGGAGGGGCCCGCCGACGAGGCCGTACGCCGGCTCGTGGCCGAGGTCGAACCCGTCGCGCCGCTGCTCTCGTTCCTCGTCACCGAGAACCAGCTCTTCGAGGGCGACCAGCAGAACGAAGGCTGGGAACGCCTCGACGCCCGGGTCTCCGCCCTCTTCCGGCGCGGCCAGGAACAGGGCGTCTTCCGCATCGACCTGACCCCCGCCTGGCTCACCGAGGCCCTCTACGGGCTCATCGGTTCCGGCGCCTGGGCCGTGCAGGACGGCCGGGTCGCCGCCAAGGACTTCCAGTACATGATCGTCGAGCTGCTGCTCGGCGGAGCGCGCAGGAGCGTGGAGAAGTGACCATCAGCGGCATCAGGACCGAGAGCCATACCGAGGGCGCGCACCGTCCCGGCCGGTGGCTCGCCCTCTCCGTGCTCGTCCTGGCCGTCCTCCTCGTGGCGGTCGACGCCACGGTGCTCGGCCTCGCCACCCCCTTCCTCTCCGAGGACCTCAAGCCCACCGGCAGCCAGCTGCTCTGGATCGGCGACGTCTACTCCTTCGTCATCGCCGGACTCCTGGTCTCCATGGGCAGCCTCGGCGACCGCATCGGCCGCAAGAAGCTCCTGCTGATCGGGGCCACCGCCTTCGGCGCCCTCTCGGTCCTGAACGCCTACGCGAGCAGCCCCGAGATGATGATCGTCGCCCGCGCCCTCCTCGGCGTCGCCGGCGCGACCCTGATGCCCTCGACCCTGGCGCTCATCCGGAACCTCTTCCACGACCCCCGCGAGCGCAGCCTCGCCATCGGCATCTGGGGCGCCATGGCCTCGGCCGGCGCCGCCGTCGGACCCGTCGTCGGCGGGTTCCTCCTGGAGCACTTCTGGTGGGGCTCGGTCTTCCTCATCAACCTGCCCGTCATGGCCGTCCTCGTCCTCGTCGGCATCAAGCTGATCCCCGAGTCGAAGAACCCCAACCACGGCCCCTGGGACCTCCCCAGCGTCGCCCTCTCCCTCGTCGGCGTCATCGGAGTCGTGTACGCCGTCAAGGAACTGGCCTCCCACGGCCTCTCCCTGGACGCCGGCATGGCCGCCCTCCTCGGCGTCGCCGCCCTCACCTGGTTCGTCCGCAGGCAGCTGACCCTGCCCGCGCCGCTCCTGGACATGCGGCTCTTCCGCCACCGCGGCTTCTCCGGCGCCGTCCTCGCCGACCTGCTGACCATCCTCGGCCTCTCCGGCCTGGTGTTCTTCCTGTCCCAGTTCTTCCAGCTGGTCCAGGGCCGCCAGCCCCTGGAGGCCGGACTCGCCGAACTGCCCGCCGCGATCGGCGCCGTGACGGCCGGTCTGGTCGCCGGCGTCGTGGCCCGCCGCTTCTCCGTACGCTCCGTGGTGGCCGGCGGTCTCGCCGCGGTCGGCCTCTCCCTCGCCGTCCTGACGACCCTCGACCAGCACACCGGCTACGCGCTGCTCGGCGCCAGCCTCCTCGTCGTCGGCGTGGGCGCGGGCTTCGCCTTCACCGTGACCGCGGACGTGATCCTCTCCAGCGTCCCGAAGGAGCAGGCCGGTTCCGCCTCCGCCGTCTCCGAGACCGCGTACGAACTGGGCGCCGCGCTCGGCATCGCCGTCCTCGGCTCCATCGTGACCGGCGTCTACCGCGGCTTCGCCACCCCGGCCGGTGTCCCCTCGGACGTCGCGTCGGCCGCCCACGAGTCCCTCGGCGGCGCGGTCGAGGCCGCCGGCGGCCTCGACCCGCAGGCGGCGACCGCCCTGGTGGCCTCCGCCCAGGAGGCCTTCGTCGACGGCCTGCGGATCGCCGCGGGCGTCGGCGCGGCGGTCCTCCTCGCGACGGCGGTCGCGGCCTGGTTCCTCCTCAGGGGCCAGAAGCTGGAGAAGTAGGAACACGAGGGCGGCGCCCTGTCCAGGACGCCGCCCTCGAGTACCGCCGAACCGAAGCGGAGCGCCTACGCCGCCTTCGCCTTGGTGGCGTACATGTCCACGTACTCCTGCCCGGAGAGCCGCATGACCTCGGCCATCACCGAGTCCGTCACCGCGCGCAGCACATAGCGGTCGCGGTCCATCCCGTCGTACCGCGAGAACTCCATCGCCTCGCCGAAGCGGACCGTCACCCGGCCCGGGCGCGGGAAGCCCGCCCCGCCCGGCTGGATCTTGTCGGTGCCGATCATCGCGAACGGCACCACCGGCGCCCCCGTCATCAGGGTCAGCCGCGCGATGCCCGTACGGCCCCGGTAGAGCCGGCCGTCGGGGGAGCGGGTGCCCTCGGGGTAGATCGAGAAGATCCTGCCCTCCTCCAGGACGCGACGGCCCGTCATCAGCGCCGCCACACCACCGCGGCCGCCGTCCCGGTCCACCGGGATCATGCCGACGCTGGTGAAGAACCAGGCCATCGCGCGGCCCTTGAGGCCCTTGCCCGTCACGTACTCGTCCTTGCCGATGAAGTAGACCGGACGGTCCAGGCAGATCGGCATGATCATCGAGTCGATGAAGGTCAGGTGGTTGCCGGCGAGGATCACGGGACCCGTCCCGGGGATGTTCTCGGCGCCCTCCACGCGGGGGCGGAACATCAGGCGCATGACCGGCCCGAGCACTGCCTTGATGATCGCATGACGGGACAACGGTTCCTCCGGTGGGACGCGGGTCGGTCGAGTTGTCGAGACGACGGTTGCAGCTGGCGACGATACTCGCGGGTCACCCTCACGCGCACATCGGGTTCACCGAGTGGATACGCAGTGTTGACGCGTGTTTCCGCCATGTTCGGCCGAGGTCTGCCGCCCGTAGGGGCCCGCTGCCTAGCGTCGGGGACAACAGTTGACAGGTGCGGGACATCACACCGCGGCTCACACAGGAGGATCCTCATGACCCAGGGCGAACGCCGGACCCCGGCACGGCGGACGGTTCTCGGAGCGGCGGGCGCCACCGTCCTCGGCGCCTCCGCGGCCCTCGCGGCCACCGGCACCGCGCAGGCCGCCGCCCCGGACGGCACGCCCGGCCGCGGCCACGGCTACCGCTCCCTCCCCGTCCCCACCGTCATCGGCCACCGGGGCGCCAGCGGCTACCGCCCCGAGCACACCCTCGGCTCCTACCGCCACGCCCTCGACCTCGGCGCCCACGTCGTCGAGCAGGACCTCGTGCCCACCCGCGACGGCCACCTGGTCTGCCGTCACGAGAACGACATCACCGGCACCACCGACGTCGCCGACCACCCCGAGTTCGCCTCCCGCAAGACCACCAAGACCGTCGACGGCACCGCCCTCACCGGCTGGTTCACCGAGGACTTCACGCTCGCCGAGCTCAAGACCCTGCGGGCCAAGGAGCGCATCCCCGGCACCCGCCAGGAGAACACCCTCTACGACGGCCGCTGGACGGTCCCCACCTTCGAGGAGGTCCTGGAGTGGGCCGAGGAGGAGGGCCGCCGCCGGGGCCGCGAGATCTGGCTCCACGTCGAGACCAAGCACCCCAGCTACTTCCGCTCCCTCGGCCTCGGCCTGGAGGAGCGCCTCGCGAAGCTGCTGCGCCGGTACGGACGCCACCGCGCGAACTCCCCGGTCTTCCTCCAGTCCTTCGAGCCCAGCAGCATCCAGCGGCTGGCGAAGCTGGTGGACGCCCCGGGCGTCGTCCTGCTCTCCGGCGCGAGCAGCCGCCCCTGGGACTTCGTCGAAGCCGGGGACCCGCGCACGGTCGCCGACCTGGTCACGCCCGAGGGCCTGCGCTGGATCGCCTCGTACGCGCAGGGCATCGGCCCCACGCTCGACCTGGTCATCCCGAAGGACGCGAGCGGCCGGCTCGGCACGCCGACCACCCTGGTCCGCGACGCGCACGCCGCGGGGCTGATCCTCCACCCGTACACGCACCGCAACGAGAACGCGTTCCTGCCCGCGGACTTCCGCAAGGGCACGGACCCGACGGCGTACGGCGACGCCTTCGGAGCCCTCAAGCGCTATCTGGAGACGGGGATCGACGGCATCTTCTCCGACAACCCGGACACCGCCCTGCTCGCCGCCGCGGACCTTGCCGTCGACGCCTGACCTGGCCCGGCTACCCCGGCTGACCCGGCCGGCCCGACGGGGGCCGTGCCGGCGAACAGGCCCGGACCTGAGGGGCCGTACCGACGAACAGACCAGGACGGAAGGGGTCGTACGGGCGAACACCGCCGGACCGAAGGGGCCGTACGGCCGCACCGCCGGACCGTACGACCCCCTCCCGGGTGGTTTACGCCCCGTACCGCAACCACGCCCGCGCACCCCGGCATCGTGCCGGTCATGACCTCCCCCGAGACCCTTCCCGAAGCGCTCCCCGAGTCCCTCTCCGAGACCCGCCCCGACGCGCTCCCCGAGGCCACCCCCGCCCCGGAAGCGCACGCCCCCGGTCTCCTCGCCGCCCTCGCCCCGCTGCTCTCCGCCGAGTCCGACGCCGAGGCACCGGCCGCCGGCGTCGACCCGGGCGACCTCGAACAGGCCGTCTGGCTCCGCCTCCTGGAGCAGCTCCAGGAGACCGGGACCGTCCCCGAGCGGCCCGCCGAATGGCTGCGGCGCGCCGTCCGCGCCGAGGCCCGCCGGGCCCGCAGGACCCACGACCGCGAACGCCCCTACCGGGACGAACCCGTCCACGAACCGGGCGGCGCCGAGCCCCACGGCTCCCCGGAACACTCCCTGCTCGTCGCCGAGGGGCGCCGCACCCTGCGCGCCGCCGTCACCAGGACGCCCGGCCGCTGCCCGAAGGTGCTGACCGCGATGCTCGACCCGGAGGACCCCACCTACCGGGAAATCGCAGGAGAGTTGGGTATCTCACAGGGCAGTCTGGGGCCGATGCGTTCCCGTTGCCTGGGATGCCTGCGCAGAATGCTGGCTGCAGAGGTTCCTGCCCCCGGCCGACGGGGAAGGGTGCGGTAAACCGATGATCGACCAGATGAGCGGGAGGCGTGCACACATGGGCCTGAGTGTGACCATCTCAGCAGCGGAACCGCACGACGCGGAGCACATCCTGAAGCTGCAGTACCTCTGCTACCAGAGCGAGGCGGAGCTGTACGGGGACTGGTCCATCGAACCGCTCACCCAGTCGCTCGACGCCCTGCGCGCCGAACTCGACGAGGGGTACGGGCTCGTGGCCCGGCTCGGTGACGAGGTCGTCGCCTCCGTGCGGGCCCGTATCGACGAGGACGGCACGGTACGGATCGCCAAGCTCATCGTCCACCCGCGCATGCAGCGGCACGGCCTCGGCGGCCGCCTCCTCGACGGCATCGAGCGGCACTTCGCCTCCGAGGCCGAGGCGACGGCGTCGGCCAAGCGCTTCCAGCTCTTCACCGGCCACCGCAGCGAGGGCAACCTCCGCCTCTACCGCAGCAAGGGGTACGCGCAGGTCGGCACCCGCGAGCTGGGCCCGAGGCTCACCCTGGTGACCCTGGAGAAGGCCGCCTAGGCGGCCTTGGCCGCCCGCCGCAGCCACCAGATCCCGGTCAGCGGCAGCAGCACCGGAATGAAGACGTAGCCGTATCCGAAGTCCGACCAGACGGTCGCGTCCGGGAAGGCGGACGGCTCCACCAGCGTCCAGGTGCCCACGATCAGCACGCCCGCGAGCTCGGCGGCGCAGCACACCAGCGCCGCCCTGCGGGCCTTCTCCCCACCGCGTACCAGCGTGTACGTGATGAAGACGTAGACGACCGCAGCCACCGCCGACAGGCTGTATGCGAGCGGCGCGCGGTCGAACTCGGTGGCGATCTGGTAGATCGAGCGCGAGACCGCGCCGACCGACATCACGCCGTACAGCCAGACGAGCAGCATGCCCGGGCCCTTGACCAGACGGGTCGTTCCCTCGGTCACGGTCATGGTCAGCCCACCGTCCAGATGTCGTAGAGACGCACTTCGAGCACGGCCAGCACGACCGCGCCGGCCGCCACCGTCGCCGAACCCCACCGGCTGCGCTCCGCGAGCGACATGAAACCGGCGATGGGCACCGCGCACAGCGCGCCGAGCAGATAGGCGACGAAGATCGTCGTGCCCTCCTCGGCCTTCTCGCCGCGCGCCAGCTGCACGATGCCGACGATCAGCTGGACCAGGACCAGGAAGGTCACCACGGCCATGCCGATGAAGTGCCAGTCCTTGGTGGACTGGTCACGGAAGGCGGCGAAGCCGCACCAGGCGGCGAGGGCGAGCGCGGCCACGGAGACCGTGACCGTCAGGGCGTCAAGCATGCGCCCGAGGGTATTACGGCCCGAATGGCCCGGTGCGCTCACCCCCACCCCCTCGGCACCGGCGCCCACGGCGTGGCCTTGGCCACATCCCGTACCCGATCACCCTCCCCGCCGGGGCCCGGCCGAGGGCCGGATCCCTCCAGGCCACGCACGGAAACACGTGCCGGCGGCAGACTCCGGCGCGTCCGCATGGCGTCTCAACGGCGTCCGCTATTCGGACAGCTCCCTTCCCTTCGCACCTGCGCATGTTTTACTTGCAGACATGACCACGACGAGCAGCCGCACCCTTGCGACCGAGGCGAACACGACGCCCGGTGCTCGTTGTATGTGTCGAATGTGCGCCATCTGAGGGCAACCGCCTGTGGGGGCACCCCCGGCCGAAGGCTGGGGGACTCGCGCCCCGAAGCGAGACCCCGACGGCCGAGCCGATCCGACCGCCATCCGGCGCCGGACCGTGCCTGCCCCGCGCACCGCTGCCGCCCGGCCACCAGCCGGAGCAGCCTCCCCGTGCGCCTGACTGTCCGAAATGACGAATGCCCCGTGCACGACGGACCCCGCGTCGCGCACTCGACAGTGACGGAAACCCCTGTGATCACCACTTCGGGCCTGACCAAGGTCTATGAGTCGCGCGGCCGGAAGGTCACCGCTCTGGACGGCGTCGACCTCCACGTCCGCGAGGGCGAGGTGTTCGGCGTGATCGGCCAGAGCGGCGCCGGCAAGTCCTCGCTCATCCGCTGCGTCAACCTCCTGGAGCGCCCCACCTCCGGCACCGTGACCGTCGACGGCGTCGACCTCACCGCCCTCGCCGGGAAGAGCCGCCGCGCGGGCAAGGACCTGCGCCGGGCACGCAGCAGCATCGGCATGGTCTTCCAGCACTTCAACCTGCTGTCCTCCCGCACGGTGAAGGACAACATCGAGCTCCCCCTGGAGATCCTCGGCGTCTCCGGCGCCGAGCGCTCCCGCCGCGCCCTGGAACTCCTCGACCTCGTCGGCCTCGCCGACAAGGCCAAGGCCTACCCCGGCCAGCTCTCCGGCGGCCAGAAGCAGCGCGTCGGCATCGCCCGCGCCCTCGCCGGCAAGCCCAAGGTCCTGCTCTCCGACGAGGCCACCAGCGCCCTGGACCCGGAGACCACCCGCTCCATCCTCCAGCTCCTGCGCGACCTCAACCAGCAGCTCGGCCTCACCGTCCTGCTCATCACGCACGAGATGGACGTCGTCAAGACGATCTGCGACTCCGCCGCCCTCATGCAGCACGGGCGCGTCGTCGAGTCCGGCACCGTCGGCGAACTGCTCGCCACGCCCGGCTCCCAGCTGGCGGCCGAGCTGTTCCCGGTCAGCGGCGCCCCCACCGGCCCCGACCGGACCGTCGTGGACGTCACCTTCCACGGCGAGGCCGCGACCCAGCCGGTCATCTCGCAGCTCTCCCGCACGTACAACATCGACATCTCGATCCTCGGGGCGGCGATGGACACCGTCGGCGGGAAGCAGATCGGCCGGATGCGGATCGAACTCCCCGGACGGTACGAGGAGAACGTCGTCCCGGTCGGCTTCCTGCGCGAGCAGGGCCTGCAGGTCGAGCTCGTGGAGGACACCGTGGAAGAGATCGCGCCCGTGCTGGTGAAGGAAGGTGCCAAGTGACCTGGTCGGAGATGCAGCCCCTCCTGGAGCAGGGCACCGTCGACACCCTCTACATGGTCCTGTGGGCCACCGTCGTCACCGTCGTCGGCGGCCTGCCGCTCGGCATCCTCCTCGTCCTCACGGACAAGGGCGGACTGCTGCAGAACCGGCCGGTGAACAAGGTCGTCGGTGCGATCGTGAACGTCGGGCGTTCGCTGCCGTTCATCATCCTGCTGATCGCCCTGATCCCCTTCACGACCTTCGTCGTCGGCACCTTCATCGGTCCGACCGCGATGATCGTGCCGCTCGCCATCGGCGCCATCCCCTTCTTCGCGCGCCTCGTCGAGACCGCGATCCGCGAGGTCGACCACGGACTCGTCGAGGCCGTCCAGGCCATGGGCGGCGGCATCCCGACCATCGTCCGCAAGGTCCTGCTCCCGCAGGCCCTGCCCTCGCTGGTCTCGGCCGTCACCACCACCGTGATCGTGCTCATCGGGTACTCGGCGATGGCCGGCGCGGTCGGCGGCGAAGGCCTCGGCTCCAAGGCCGTCACCTACGGATACCAGCGCTTCGACACCACCTTCATGCTGGTCACCGTCGTCGTCCTGGTCGCCGTCGTGACCGTCGTCCAGCTCATCGGCGACGGAGTGGTCCGACTCCTCGCCCGCCGGGGCCGTACCGCGTAACGGCCCCCGGCCACCCCAAGACTTCGTTTTCGAAGAACAGCCCGGACTTGTTGTCCAGGCGTCCACCGCTCCACCGGAAAGAGGCACTCTTCGTGCGTAAGAACATCAAGCTCGCCGCCGGCATCGCCGCCACCTCCGCCCTCGCCCTCGGCCTCACCGCCTGCGGCACCTCCTCGGACCCGTCCTCCTCCAAGGACTCGGCCGGCTCCGCCGACAAGGCCCTCGTCGTCGCCGCGTCCCCGACGCCGCACGCCGACATCCTCAACTTCGTCAAGGACAACCTGGCCGAGAAGGCCGGCCTGAAGCTGGAGGTGAAGGAGTTCACGGACTACGTCCTGCCGAACACCGCCACCGAGTCCGGCCAGGTCGACGCCAACTTCTTCCAGCACAAGCCGTACCTCGACGACTTCAACAAGAAGAACAACACGCACATCGTCCCGGTGGTCAACGTCCACCTGGAGCCGCTGGGCCTCTACTCCAAGAGCCTCAAGACGGTGAAGGACATCAAGGCCGGCCAGACCGTCGCCGTCCCGAACGACACCACCAACGAGGGCCGCGCGCTCCACCTCCTCGCGGAGAACGGCCTCATCGCCCTCAAGGACGGCGTCGGCACCGACGCCACGCTCGCCGACATCACCGACAAGAAGGGCCTGGAGTTCAAGGAGCTGGAGGCCGCCACCGTGCCCCGCGCCCTGAACGACGTCGACGCCGCCGTCATCAACGGCAACTACGCCATCGAGGCCAAGCTCTCCCCGGCGAACGACGCCCTCGTCCTGGAGAAGGCGGAGGGCAACCCGTACGCCAACTTCCTCGCCGTCAAGGCCGGCAACGAGAAGGACGCCCGCGTGCAGAAGCTCGCCGAGCTCCTCAACTCGCCCGAGGTGAAGAAGTACATCGAGGACACCTACAAGGGCTCGGTCACCCCGGCCTTCGGCGCCGCCAAGTAAGGCAGCACCGCCGAAAGACGTCCGAGGGACCGTCAGGCCGGTTTCCCCGTACAGTCCTTGAGCAGAAGGCCCCCGCATCCCGTCCGGTGCGCGGGGCCTTCGCCACACCCGCCCCCCGAACCCCCGGCACACCCGACCCGGCCATGCGCACCGGCGCCCGCATGCTGCATGCTGTGCGTTCACGGTCGATTCGGACGGTCCACGGCATGGAGCTGCGCATGACTACCACCTTTCCGGACATCTCCATCAACACGGACCGGTTGGTGCTGCGCGCGCTCGAGGAGGCGGACGCCCCCGCCCTCGCCGAGATGATGAACGACGAGATGGTCGCCGCCTGGACGGCCGTGCCCCAGCCCTACACCGAGGACGCCGCACGCGGCTGGATCACCCGCTACGCCCCCACCGAACGCACGGCGGGCCGCGGCCTCGACCTCGCCGTCACCGAGTTCCTGACCCAGCGTCTGGTCGGCATCGTGCAGCTCAGCAACACCGACTGGCGCGTCCGCTCCACCGAGATGTCCTACATCATCGCCCCCTGGGCCCGCGGCGAGGGCTACGCCTCCGAGGCCGCGCTCGCCACCGCCCAGTGGCTCTTCGGCGACCAGAAGTTCGAACGCCTGGAACTGCGCACCGCCGCCGACAACACCGCCTCCCAGCAGGTCGCCCAGAAGATCGGCTGCATCAGCGAAGGCGTCCTCCGCAACGCCTGCATAGCCCGCACCCGCACCGAGGACGGCACCTGGGCCGAACTGCGCACCGACTTCATCGTCTGGGGCCTCCTCCCCGAGGACCTCGACGGCGTCGCCGACCAGATGGCCGAGGCCGGCTACTCCTCGTACACCGACTGGAGCTGACCCCCCGGAACGATCCCGGGGTACGCTCGGCACGCCCCCGACCTGCGACAACACCACAGGGAGACAGACGACGATGGCCGACCGCGTCACGGTGATCGGCTGGGACGGCTCGCCCCTCACCGCGGCGGCCCGGTCCGCGCTCTCCGCCGCCACCCTCGTGGCCGGCGCCGCCCACCACCTGGCGCTGCCCGAGGTGCCGCCCGCCGCCGAACGCATCCGCCTGGGCAGCGTCGACCTCGCCGCCCGACGCATCGCGACCCACCGCGGCACCGCCGTCGTCCTCGCCGACGGAGACCCCGGCTTCTTCGGCGTCGTCCGCACCCTGCGCGCCCCCGAACACGGCCTGGAGGTCGAGGTCGTCCCGGCCGTCTCCTCCGTCGCCGCCGCCTTCGCCCGCGCCGGCATGCCCTGGGAGGACGCCCGGATCGTCGTCGCCCACCAGCGCACCCTTCGTCGCGCCGTCAACGTCTGCCGCGCCCACCCCAAGGTCGCCGTCCTCACCTCCCCGGGCGCCGGACCCGCCGAACTCGCGCTCCTCCTCGAAGGCGTGCACCGCACCTTCGTCGTCTGCGAGGAGCTCGGCACCGACCGCGAACAGGTCTCCGTCCTCACCTCCGACAAGGCCGCCGACCACACCTGGCGCGACCCGAACGTCGTCCTCGTCATCGGCGGCGCGGTCGGCGGCACCCCCACCGCCCCCTGGCTGATGGGCCAGGACCCGGCCGCCCGCACGGTCCGCGGCTGGGGACTTCCCACCGAGGAGTACGACTCCGAGGGCGAGAGCCCGGGAACCGGACCGGCGCACCCGGGCGCAGGCGCGGACCCCGCCCTCCGAGCCGCCCAACTCGCCCGTCTCGGCCCCCGCACCGGCGACCTCGTCTGGGACATCGGCTGCGCGGGCGGCGCCTTCGCCGTCGAGGCCGCCCGTTTCGGAGCCGCCGTCATCGCCGTCGACACCGACCCGGCCGCCTGCGCCCGCACCGAACGGGCCGCCCGCCGCCACGGAGTACCGCTCCAGACCGTCCAGGGCCGCGCCCCGCACGTCCTGGAGAGCCTGCCCGAGCCCGACGTCGTACGGATCGCGGCCGGCGGCGTCCCCGTCGTCACCGCCTGCACCGACCGGCGCCCGGAACGCATCGTCGCCCACGCCTCCACCCGCGACGAGGCGGAGGCGATCGGCGCCGCCCTCGCCGACGGTGGCTACGCCGTCGAGAGCCTGCTCCTCCAGACCGTCGGACTCGACCCGGACGACTGGTCGGAACGCGAGCGTTCGGTCGTGTTCCTGCTGTCCGGACGCAGGATCGACCGAGCCCCGTGACCCGGTCGCCCCACCGGGGCAGGGTAGGCTGGCCGATTGTTGTACCGCACCGGGACGTTCGGCGCTCTGTTCGTCAATGTCCCGAATTGGTGGCTGCTTTGTGCCGCCGATGTGGTACCTGACAAGGGGGGACCGCGCGACGTGGCGCAGTCCACAGCGCACCGTGGCAGATCTCCCTGCCACGATGGCCGAGGGCCGCGACAATGTGTGGGTGTCCGCGTGTGCTTCGTGCCGCGCGGCGCGCGCGCTCGTTCTTGTCGACGGGCGCAGGTCTGAAGGAGCACAAGCGATGGGCGAGGGGTACGCATGACGGACACCGGCCAGGTCCCGGGCGAGGGACTGCCGGAGAACGCAGGCATGGTCGAGCAGCCGGGCATCCCCGCTCCGGGCGCGTACACCTTCCTGGACCCCTCCGAGCACAGCACCGAGGACGACGACCTGCTCCTGATGCCGGGCGCCCAGGGCGCCTGGAGCGAGCACCCGCCGGGCGTCGTGCCCGCGCCGCCGGTCGCCGTACCGCCGCCGGCCCCCGTGGTCCCGAACCAGGGCGTGCCGCACGCGGCCGTTCCGGAGACGCAGGTCCCGATGGGCGACCCGCTCACCGACCCGCTGCCGGACCCGCTCACCGACCCGCTCACGGGACCGCTCCCCGACGGCGTCGCGCTCGCCGACGTGCTGACGGCCCCGCAGAACCAGACCCCGCCGCAGGGCGTGCCGCTGGGCACCCCGGCGCACGGCGTCCCGGTCGTCACCGACCACGGCTACGAGCCGGGCATCCTCGACACGGGCGCCCACGAGGCGGCCGGCCGCGACTCCGGCTCCGTCGACCTCGGCGGCGTCCGCGTGCCCCCGCCCGCCGCGGCCGCGACCCCGCCGCGGCGCCCGCTGCACATGGGCCCGCCGGTGCCCGACGCCACCGGCGGCGTCGTGCTCTCCCTCGCCGACCGCGGCCCGGCCGCCGCCCCGGCGCCCGCCCCGCAGCCCGCGCCCGCCCCCGAGCCGGTCGTGGCGACGGCCCCCGCCCCGATGCCGGTGCGGAACCCGGGCCCGCCGACCACCGGCCCCGAGTACTTCGAGATCGCGCAGGACCAGCAGCTCGCCCCGCAGGGCGCCGAGCCGTGGGTCGCGCAGCCGCAGGAGCAGGTGGCGCCCGCAGAAACGGTCGTCCCGCCGGCGGCCCAGTTCGTCCAGGTCGAGGGCTCGGTCCCGACGACCCCGAACCTGGCCCCGGTCCCGACGCCGGAGGCACCCCAGGCCGCCGAGCAGGCCCCGGTCGCCGAGGTGGCGGAGCCTGTCGAGCCGCAGGAGGCCCCCGAGGCGCCCGAGGCCGTCGTGGAGCCGGCCCCGGCTCCCGAGGAGGCGACGACCCCCGAGGCCGCTGTCCCCGCCCCGCGCGAGGCCGAGGAGGCCGTGCCGGTCGAGGCGGCCGAGCCGCCGGTGGCCGAGGCGCCGGCCGAGCCGACGCAGCCGGTCGAGGAGCCGGTGCAGGCCGAGGCACCGGTCGAGGCCGCGCCCGTCGAGGCGGCGCCCGTCGAGGTCGCTCCGGTCGAGGTCGCCCCCGTCGAGGTCGTCCAGGCCGAGGCGGCTCCCGAGGCCGCACAGCCGGTCGAGGAGCCGGTGCAGGCCGAGGCCGTCGAGGTCGCACCCGTGGAGGCCCCGGCCGAGCAGGCCGTGGAGCCCGTGGTGGAGGCGGCGGTCCCCGAACAGCCGGCGAACGCGGAGGTCCCCGCCGAGGCCCCGGCCGAAGCCCCCGCCCAGCCCCAGGCCGAAGCGCCGACCGAGGCGCCCGTGGAGGCCGTGGCCGAGGAGGTCCCGGTCGTGGCCGAGGACCTCACCGACCAGCCCGCGGCGGCACAGCCCGAGGCAGCCCCCGCGGCGGAGCCCCAGGTCCAGCCGGACGCCGAGCCCGAGATCCAGGTCCAGGCACAGCCGGAGCCCGAGGCGGAGCTCCAGGCCCCGCCGGCGGAGGTCCAGGCACAGCCGGAGGCCGAGACGGAGCCGCAGGAATCCGCGGAGAGCGAGGCGGAGCCCCGCCCGGACGCTCCGGCCCCGGGCTACGACGACGCCGAGCGCGAGGCCGTCCTCCGCGTGATGCGCGAGCGCCGCGACATCCGCAACGGCTTCCGCAGCGACCCGATCCCGCACGAGGTGCTGCTCCGCGTCCTGGAGGCGGCCCACACGGCGCCCAGCGTGGGCCACTCCCAGCCCTGGGACTTCGTCGTGATCCGCTCGGCCGAGACCCGGCAGACGATGCACGAGCTGGCCCAGCGTCAGCGCGAGGCCTACGCCAAGTCGCTGCCGAAGGCCCGGGCGAAGCAGTTCAAGGAACTGAAGATCGAGGCGATCCTCGACACCCCGGTGAACATCGTCGTGACCGCCGACCCCACCCGGGGCGGCCGCCACACGCTCGGCCGCTACACGCAGCCGCAGATGGCCCCGTACTCCTCGGCGCTCGCCGTCGAGAACCTCTGGCTCGCGGCCCGCGCCGAAGGCCTGGGCGTCGGCTGGGTCAGCTTCTTCGACGAGCGCGAGATGGTCCGCGCCCTCGGACTTCCCGAGCACCTCGAAGTGGTCGCGTACCTCTGTGTCGGCTACGTCGACGAGTTCCCCGACGAGCCCGAGCTGATGCAGGCGGGCTGGTCGAAGCGCCGCCCGCTGGCCTGGGTGGTCCACGAGGAGACGTACGGCCGCCGCGCCCTCCCGGGCGAGGAGCCGCACGACCTCCTCCAGGAGACCGTCGCGAACATCCGCCCGCTGGACGCGAAGGCGCTCGGCGAGGCGTGGGAACGCCAGAAGCGCATGACGAAGCCCGCCGGGGCCCTGGGCATGCTGGAGATCATCTCCGCCCAGCTCTCGGGTCTCTCCCGCGTCTGCCCGCCCCCGATCCCGGAGCCGGCGGCCGTGGCGATCTTCGCCGGCGACCACGGTGTCCACGCCCAGGGCGTCACCCCGTGGCCGCAGGAGGTCACGGGCCAGATGGTGGCCAACTTCCTCGGCGGGGGAGCGGTCTGCAACGCCTTCGCGAACCAGGTGGGCGCCGAGGTCTGCGTCATCGACGTGGGCGTGGCGTCGGACCTGCCGGCGACGCCCGGTCTCCTTCCGCGCAAGGTCCGCCCTGGCACGGGCGACTTCACCACGGGTCCGGCGATGACCCGCGAAGAGGTCCTGGCGGCGATCGAGGTGGGCATCGAGACGGCCCGCGACCTGGTGGCGGCCGGCAACAAGGCCCTGCTCACGGGCGAGATGGGCATCGCGAACACCACGGCGTCCGCCGCGCTGATCTCGGTCTACACCGGGGTCGACCCGGCGGAGGTCACGGGCCGGGGCACGGGCATCAACGACGAGACGCACGCCCGCAAGGTGGACGTGGTCCGTCGCGCCCTGGACCTGCACAAGCCGGACCCGGCGGACCCGATCGGCGTCCTGTCGGCCATCGGCGGCCTGGAGCACGCGGCCCTCGTGGGCCTGATCCTGGGCGCGGCCTCGCTCCGTACCCCGGTGATCCTCGACGGCGTGTCCACGGGCGCGGCGGCCCTCGTCGCCCGCGCCATCGCGCCCGAGTCGCTCGCGGCGTGCATCGCGGGCCACCGCAGCGCCGAGCCGGGCCACGTGGCGGCGCTCAACAAGCTGGGCCTGCGCCCGCTGGTCGACCTGGACCTCCGCCTGGGCGAGGGCACGGGCGCGCTGCTCGCGCTCCCGCTGGTACAGAGCGCGGCCCGCGCGATGCACGAGGTCGCGACCTTCGACTCCGCAGGGGTCACCGAGAAGTAGCACCACGGCGCGTCCCCTGCCCACGAACGGGAGCGGGGGACGCGCCCTTGTGGAGCGTCCCCCACGCACCGAACCACCGCCCGGGGGACATCCGTCACACCCAGCAACGTGCAGGTCACCGCTATCGTGACCATGAACGAGCCGCTCCACCGCAGCAGCGGCACCCTCGCCCGCACCGCACGCTCTCCGAGGAGCCGCTCACCCATGGCAGAGAACGCCGAGCACCCCGCCTACCCCGTCGGACTGCGCCTCGCCGGCCGCCGCGTCGTCGTGCTCGGCGGCGGCCAGGTGGCCCAGCGCCGACTGCCCGCCCTGATCGCGGCGGGCGCGGAGATCACCCTGATCTCCCCGTCCGCGACCCCGTCCGTGGACGCCATGGCGGAGACGGGCGAGATCACCTGGATCAAGCGCAGGTACGAGGAGGGCGACCTGGCGGAGGCCTGGTACGCCCTGGTGGCGACGACGGACCCGGCCGCCAACGCGGCGGCGTCGGCCGAGGCGGAGCGCACCAGGACCTGGTGCGTACGAGCGGACGACGCGGAGGCGGCGACGGCCTGGACCCCGGCGACGGGCCGCGACGCGGGCGTGACCGTCGCGGTGCTCACGGGCCACGACCCCCGCCGCTCCGCCGCCGTACGGGACGCGATCGTCGAGGGCCTGCGCGACGGTTCGATCGCCGCGCCGGCGCACCGCGCCCGTACCCCCTTCGTCGCCCTGGTGGGCGGCGGCCCCGGCGACCCGGACCTCATCACCGTCCGGGGACGCAGGCTCCTCACGGAGGCGGACGTCGTCATCGCGGACCGGCTCGGCCCCCGGGACCTCCTGGACGAGCTGCCGCCGCACGTCGAGGTGATCGACGCGGCGAAGATCCCGTACGGCCGCTTCATGGCGCAGGAGGCCATCAACAACGCCCTGATCGAGCACGCCAAGCAGGGCAAGTCGGTCGTGCGCCTCAAGGGCGGCGACCCGTTCGTCTTCGGCCGGGGCATGGAGGAGGCCCAGGCCCTGGCGGCCGAGGGCATCGCCTGCACGGTGGTCCCGGGCATCTCCAGCTCGATCTCGGTCCCCGGAGCGGCCGGCATCCCGGTGACGCACCGCGGGGTGGCGCACGAGTTCACGGTGGTCAGCGGCCACGTGGCTCCGGACGACCCGCGCTCGCTGGTCGACTGGGCGTCGCTGGCGAAGCTGACGGGCACGCTCGTGATCCTCATGGGCGTGGACAAGATCGGCAAGATCGCCGAGGCGCTGATCGTCCACGGCAAGAGCCCGGAGACGCCCCTGGCCCTGATCCAGGAGGGCACGACGGCGACGCAGCGCCGGGTGGACGCGACGCTGGCGACGGTCGCGGAGACCGTGAAGGCGGAGGAGGTCCGCCCGCCGGCGGTCATCGTCATCGGCGACGTGGTCACCGAGGGCCCCGACAAGCTGCTGAAGTGACCACCCGAACGACCCCACAGCGTAACCAGGGGTAACCGAACCCCTCGGACACATTGGCACCACACCCCGGACAAGGCAGTATCACCTCGTGGCCGAACTCATCACGATCGACGATCCCGACGACCCGCGCCTGCGCGACTACACCGGCCTGACCGACGTCGAGCTGCGCCGCAGGCGCGAGCCGGCCGAGGGCCTGTTCATCGCGGAGGGCGAGAAGGTCATCCGCCGCGCGAGGCAGGCCGGTTACGAGATGCGGTCGATGCTGCTCTCCGCCAAGTGGGTCGACGTCATGCGGGACGTCATCGACGAGGTCCCGGCGCCGGTGTACGCGATCCAGCCGGACCTCGCGGAACGCGTCACCGGCTACCACGTGCACCGGGGCGCGCTGGCCTCGATGCAGCGCAAGCCGCTCCCGGAGGCGGGCGAGCTCCTCGCCGGCGCCCGCCGGGTGGTGGTCATGGAGTCGGTGAACGACCACACCAACATCGGCGCCATCTTCCGCAGCGCCGCCGCGCTCGGCATGGACGCGGTCCTGCTGTCGCCGGACTGCGCGGACCCGCTGTACCGCCGCTCGGTGAAGGTGTCGATGGGTGCGGTGTTCTCGGTGCCGTACGCCCGCCTGGACAGCTGGCCCCGAGGCCTGGAAGCGGTACGGGAGGCGGGCTTCAAGCTGCTCGCGCTGACCCCGGCGGAGAAGGCGACCTCGATCGACGAGGCAGCCCCGCACCGCCTGGAGCGGGTGGCGCTGATGCTCGGCGCCGAGGGCGACGGCCTGTCCACGCAGGCCCTGCGGGCCGCGGACGAGTGGGTCCGGATCCCGATGGCCCACGGCGTCGACTCGCTCAACGTGGGCGCGGCGGCGGCGGTCGCGTTCTACGCGGTGGCGACGGGCCGCCCGGAGGCCTGACCTTCGGGGTACTACCCCTGGAGGGCCTGGGCGGCGGCGATGCCGAGGGCCACGACCAGGGTCACGACCACGAACACGAAGAGCCGCTGCCGCAGCAGCCGGGGGTTGGCGGGCCTGCGGCCGGTCGACGTGGAGCGCGCACCGGGCCGGGTCCCGGGCCGGGACTGAGGCCCGCGTGAACCCCCGGTCCGGGGCCCCGCCGTAGGACGGGAGGAGGGCGCACGCCCCGACCCCCGCTCGGGCCCGCGCTCCCCGCCGCGCTCGGATCCCCGCTCCGGCCCGCGCCCGCCGGGCACATCGCGGTCGGTGTACCGCTCGGTGGGCCGGACGGTGCTCCGCTCCTCGGCCCGCTCCCGCTGCACGGGCGGCCGGGACACGGGCAGCCCCTGGGCCTCGCGCGCCGCGATCTCCTTGAGCCGCATGGACAGCTGCAGGGTGCTGGGACGGTCCTCCGGGTCCTTGGCGAGGCAGGCCCGGATCAGCGGCGCGAGCGCGTCCGGCACCCCGTGGAGCTGCGGCTCCTCGTGCACGACGCGGTAGAGCATGACCTCGGAACTGCCGTGCCCGAAGGGGGAGTCGGCCATGGCCGCGTACGCAAGGGTGGCACCGAGCGAGAAGACGTCGGTGGCCGGCGTGACGGCGGCTCCGCGCACCTGCTCGGGCGCGAGGAAGCCGGGCGATCCGACGGCGGTGCCGACGTGGGTGAGGGTGCTCGCGCCCGTCGCCCAGGCGATGCCGAAGTCGATGATCCGCGGTCCCTTGGGCGACAGCAGGATGTTCGAGGGCTTGAGGTCGCGGTGGACGACCCCGGCCTCGTGGACGGCGACGAGGCCCTCCGAGAGCGCCGCTCCGATCGAGGCCACGTCGGCGGCGCGCAGCGCGCCCTCCTCGGCGACCCGGTCGTGCAGGGAGGGGCCGGGGACGTACTGGGTGGCGAACCAGGGACGGTCGGCCTCCAGGTCGGCCGCGACGAGCCGGGCGGTGCAGCCGCCCCGGATGCGCCGGGCCGCCGACACCTCGCGGGCGAAGCGGGACCGGAACTCCTGGTCCTCGGCGAGGTCGGGCCGGATGACCTTCAGCGCCACCCGCTGGCCGCGCCGGTCGGATCCCAGGTATACGACGCCCATCCCGCCGGCCCCCAGCCTGCGGTGGAGCCGGAACGACCCGACGATCCGCGGATCCTCGCGCCGGAGCCGCATCATCGCCATGTCCGTCCCCTCGTCCGTTCGACGTGGCACAGCTTACGTAGTGGCGCCCGTACGCGCTCATAGGCCGCGCCCTCGCAGCGGGATCGATTGTCAGTGCTGAGGGGGACACCGGGGGAGGGGCGGCTCGCCGGAAGCGCCCCAACCCCCGCCCCCGGAAACCCATTTGACGAGCCGTCCAAGAACGGGCAGGACTCCCGGGAGGGCGGTCTCCGAGGGGACCGGCCCCACCCGCGACCACGGGACCCGGGGAAGTGAGCGAAGTCACGTCGCCACGCCGTCTCCGGGCGACCCTTCCGGGAAGACCCCGGGTTCCGGGTGCCCGTCTCCACCCAGGGGAGTACGCCGCACGGCGGGGCGTCATCCTCCGGGAGGCCCGGAAGTCGATACGCGGGCATGACGTCCCGGCGCTTCCCGCTCCCTAGTGTTGAGGTCAAGCGGCGGGTGCAGCACTCGTCCCCCGAGGTCACGCACCCGCCGCGTCAGACACGACAGGAGAGGAACCATGGCCTACACGGCGCACCGGACGACCACCCGGCCCTCGAGCCGCCGTCACCCCCTGGTGGCCACGGCCATGGTCCTCCCTCTCGCGGCCCTGCTCGTGGTCGTCTTCGGCGGCTGGGAAGCGGTGGTCACACAGGCGTCGTCCGTGGGCGTGATGCTGGGGCGCTGAGCGGCGCCCCGGACCCGGGAGAGCGGCCCGGGTCGGGACATCCGGCCATCAACCCCGTGGGGACGGGGGTGCGGCGGACGGCAGCGTGGGGCCGGTCAGCTGGGGAGCTGACCGGCCCTCGCGCGTTCCCCGGAAAACCGTTCCACGGACCGGTCCGGCCGACCGCGGAGCCGTTCCCCGGACCGGTCCGGCCGACAGCGGTACCCGGGCCACCCCGTACGCTCCGGGGGTGGACTCAGCACCCCGGAAGCTCCCCACCCCGAGCGCACCCCCGCTCCACCGCCTCGCCGCCCTGGCCCACGCGGCGGTCCACCCGGCGGACGCTCCCTGCCGTTGCGCGGGCGGACAGGTCGGTGTGCTGGCCGACCGGGACGACGGGACCGTCGTACGACACGGGGGTCTCGTCGCGAAGGCGCACGCGCCCGGCACGGATCCCGACGCCCATCGCGTACGGCTCGCGCTGGCCGCGCACCAGGACGTCGGCGGCGTCTTCCTGCCGCCGCTCCCGCTGCCGCGGTCCGGCCCCGACGCGCTCGACGGCCGCCCGGTCACGCTCTGGCCGTACGGTCCGCCGGTCGCCCCGGAGGACCCCGACGCCGCACCGTGGGAGGAGGCGGCGCGACTCCTCGCGCTGCTGCACCGCACCCCGCCCCCGCCCGGCCTGGCCGAGCGGCTTCCGGACATGCGGGCCCCCGCGAAGGCGGCCCTGGCCGTGGACCGGATGCGCCGCACGGCCCCGGACCACCCGGCGGCCGCCACCGTCCTGGACGCCTGGCGGACGGTCCCGGAGGCCCCCGCGGCGTACCGGCTCCTCTGTCACGGCGACTTCCACCTGGGGCAGCTGGTCCGCGACACCCGCCCGGGGCGCCACGGGCCCTGGCGGCTCATAGACGTGGACGACATGGGCCTCGGCGACCCCGCGTGGGATCTGGGCCGGCCCGCCGCCTGGTTCGCGGCCGGGATCCTGCCGCCGGAGGTCTGGTCCCGTTTCCTCGGCGCGTACCGGGAGGCGGGCGGTCCCGCCGTGGACGCCGATCCATGGGAGCGGCTCGACGTGCCCGCACGGGCGCTGACGGTTCAGACCGCCGCGCTCGCGCTCGCGAAGTCCACCGCCGAACGCCGGCCGCTCGACGAGGTCGAGGAAGTGATGATCGACACCTGCGCCCGCATCGCCGGGCATCGAACCGGGTAGGCCCTTCCGGCGTCCACGTAAGGTGAAGCCACCATTCGAACGGCAACGTCAGGGAGTTGAGCCGAGCATGCAGTGTCCCAAGTGCCATGCGGCCATGCACACGTACAACCGCAACGGCGTCCAGATCGAGCAGTGCAGCGGTTGCCGGGGCATATTCCTGGACTACGGCGAGCTGGAGGCCCTGACCCGCCTGGAGTCCCAGTGGGTCCAGCAGGCCCCGCCCGCCCCGCCGGCCTACCCGGCGCAGCCCGCCCCCGCCGCGCCCGCCTGGGGCGCTCCGCACCACGGCGGCCACCACGGTGGTCACGGCGGCCACTACCGCAAGGGCGGCTTCGGGCGGATGCTCTTCTCCTCCTGACCGCACGGGACCGGCTCCGCCCGGTCCCGCCCCGTCCCGTTCGGGCAAGAGGAAGCCCCCGGCCGCGAGCTGCGACCGGGGGCTTCCCGATGGTGCGCGATACTGGGATTGAACCAGTGACCTCTTCCGTGTCAGGGAAGCGCTCTCCCGCTGAGCTAATCGCGCGGGCACACCCGAAGGTGCTCGTACTGCGTGCGCGATACTGGGATTGAACCAGTGACCTCTTCCGTGTCAGGGAAGCGCTCTCCCGCTGAGCTAATCGCGCGGGCACACCCGAGGGTGCGTGAAATGTGGTGCGCGATACTGGGATTGAACCAGTGACCTCTTCCGTGTCAGGGAAGCGCTCTCCCGCTGAGCTAATCGCGCGGGGGATCCGAGGACCCGGGATCCGAAGATCCAGTGGACGATACTGGGATTGAACCAGTGACCTCTTCCGTGTCAGGGAAGCGCTCTCCCGCTGAGCTAATCGTCCTTGGAGGTGGAGACGGGATTTGAACCCGTGTAGACGGCTTTGCAGGCCGTTGCCTCGCCTCTCGGCCACTCCACCAGGAGTGAATACGGGGGTTCGGGAAGATCCCCCACATCGAGCGGACGACGAGATTCGAACTCGCGACCCTCACCTTGGCAAGGTGATGCTCTACCAACTGAGCCACGTCCGCTTGTCGTTTCCGTTCCGCTTGCGCGTCCCGGCGACGTGTTGAACTCTAGCGGATTCCTGGGCCAGTACAAAAACGCGTTTCCGCAGCGTGCTGACCTGCGCGCCCTTCAGCGTGCCCGGCCGGGCCTCCCGGAGGGTTCGCGTGGCGTTCACTCGCCGTGTCCCCGGGGTGGCGCGGAGCCTCCGTCCCACGCGCCCCTCCCGCCCGCTCCGCGCAGGACCCCGTGTCCCCGCCCCGCCCGACCTAGACTCGATGCGTGCACGACCTTGCTCCCCTGGCCCGCTTCGGCGGCCTCGTCGCGACCGATCTCCGGGACGTCACCCACGACCCCGAGGCACTCGACTCCGCAGGCTTCTGGGCCGTCTGCGCGGACTTCGAAGGGCGCCTCACCTGCGCGCGCTTCGGGGACGTCCGGCCCGACCCGGTCCCCGCGCCCGTCCCGGGCGCCTGGCGCGGGCCCGCCGCCGGTGACTGGACGTCCTCGCTCGACCGCGCCGCGTACGTCGCGGGCGTACGGCGCGTACGCGAGCACATCGCGCGCGGCGAGGTCTACCAGGCGAACCTCTGCCGGGTGCTGACCGCGCCGCTGCCCGACCCGGCCGCCGCCGACGTCGACGCCCTCACCGCGCTCCTCGCCCGGGGCAACCCCGCTCCCTATGCCGGAACGATCCGCCTGCCCGCCCACGGCGTGGAGATCGCCACCGCGTCCCCCGAGCTCTACCTGCGCAGGGAAGGGGCCCTGATCTCCTCCGGCCCCATCAAGGGGACCGGCCGCACCGCCGCCGACCTCCTGCCGAAGGACCACGCGGAGAACGTGATGATCGTCGACCTGGTCCGCAACGACCTGGGCCGCGTCAGCGAGACCGGCACCGTCGCCGTCCCCGAGCTCTGCGCAGTCGAGGAGCACCCCGGCCTCGTCCACCTCGTCTCCACGGTCACCGGCCGGCTGCGCGAGGACGCCGGCTGGCCCGAGCTGCTCGCCGCCACCTTCCCGCCCGGTTCCGTCACCGGCGCGCCCAAGTCCAGCGCGCTGCGGATCATCGAGGCCTTGGAGACCGCGCCCCGCGGTCCGTACTGCGGAGGGATCGGCTGGGTCGACGCGGACGCGGGCACCGGCGAGCTGGCCGTGGGCATCCGCACCTTCTGGATCGACCGCCCCGAGGGTGTGCTCCGCTTCGGAACCGGCGCCGGGATCACCTGGGGCTCCGACCCGGAGCGCGAGTGGGCGGAGACCGAACTGAAGGCGGCCCGGCTCGTCGCGATAGCGTCGGGCGCCTACGAGACGTCGGACGCCCATGAGGCGGGCGCCCGTGAGGCGAGCGGAAAGGCCACTTCTCGATGAAACTCTGGGTCAACGGCGGGCTGCACGACGCGGAGACCGCCCTGGTCTCCGTACTGGACCACGGACTGACCGTCGGCGACGGCATCTTCGAGACGGTCAAGGCGGAGCGCGGCGAAACGTTTGCGCTCACCCTTCACCTGGAGCGCCTCACCCGCTCCGCCCGCGGCCTCGGGCTGCCCGACCCGGACCTCGACGAGGTCCGCCGGGCCTGCGCCGCCGTCCTGGAGGCCAACCCGATGGAGCTCGGCCGGCTCCGCATCACGTACACCGGCGGACTCTCCCCGCTCGGCTCGGAGCGCGGCGACGCGGGCACCAGCCTGGTCGTAGCCCTCGGCGAGACGAGCCGCCGCCCCGACTCCACCGCCGTGATCACCGTCCCCTGGACGCGCAACGAGCGGGGCGCCCTCACCGGGCTCAAGACCACCTCGTACGCCGAGAACGTCGTCGCCCTCGCCAGGGCGCGCGAGCAGGGGGCCTCCGAGGCGCTCTTCGCCAACACCGTGGGGCGGCTCTGCGAGGGCACCGGCTCCAACGTCTTCGTCGTGGTCGACGGCCGGATCCTCACCCCGCCCGTCTCCTCCGGCTGCCTCGCGGGCATCACCCGGGCCCTCGCCGTGGAGTGGACCGGCGCCGAGGAGACCGACCTGCCGCTGGACGTCCTGGAGAGCGCCGACGAGATCTTCCTGACCTCGACCCTCCGCGACGTCCAGGCCGTGCACCGGGTCGACGGCCGTGCGCTCGCGGGCGCGCCCGGTCCCGTCACCGCCAAGGCGATGCGGATCTTCGACGAGCGGGCGGCCGCGGACCGGGACCCGAGCCTCCGGTAAAACCGGATGACGGGCGGCGGCCGCGTGGGTAGAACACCACTGATGACCACCACACTGCGGCCGTCCGAGCCGCTCCAGCAGTCCGCCGATGGCGGCCGTTCCCGCAGCTACGACATCTGCGTGAACAGCCGCCGGGTCGGGTCCGTCCACGTCGCCACCGACCAGGCCTTCGGCACCGCCTCCGGCCTGATCGACCGCCTCCGGGTCGACGAGCCCGACCGGGGCCGTGGCCGGGGCACGGTGGCGGCGCTCGCCGCGGAGGAGGTCCTGCGGAGCTGGGGGTGCGGCGAGGTGCAGATCTCCGTGCCCGCCGACGCCGAGGCGGCCCTGCGGATGGCACGCTCCCTCGGGTACACCGAGCGCAGCCGGAACATGGTCAAGGAACTCCCGGCCGATCCGCCGCCGCTGCCGGAGGGCTTCGCGCACCGGCCGGCGACCGAGGCGGAGTTCGCCGAGTGGTCGGCGAAGTCCATGGCCGCCTTCGCGCAGAGCTGGATCGACCGGGGCGTCCCGGAGGAGCAGGCGCTCGCCAAGGCCGAGGACGGCCGCCGCCGCTTCCTGCCGCAGGGCCTCGCGACCCCGGGCGTCACCGTGTCCGTCGCCCTGTGCGACGGACAGGTCGTCGGCTATCTGTGGGTGGGCCGGCTGGAGCGCGAGCCCGGCAGGGCGACGGGCTTCGTCTTCGAGATCGAGGTCGTCGAGGGGCAGCGCGGGAAGGGGTACGGCCGGGCCCTCATGCTGCTCGCCGAGCACATCGCCCTGGAGGCCGGGGAGCGCCTCATCGAACTGCACGTGTTCGCGGGCAACACCCCGGCGATCCGGCTCTACGAGTCGCTCGGCTACCGCACGACCCTCTACAACAGCGCGAAGCCGCTGGTCTGAGCCGCGCTACGCGCCCAGAAGCCGGTCGGCGATCTGCTCGATCCGCTCCCGGAGGCCCTCCTGGCTCTGGCCGCCGTCCAGGCGCTCGCCGCCGATGATGTAGGTCGGGGTGCCGGTGACCTTGATCGCCTTGCCCTCGGCCTCGTCGGCGTCGACCGTCAGCAGGTGCCGGCCGTCGATCAGGGCGGTGTCGAACTCCTCGGCGTCCAGGCCCAGTTCGCCCGCCACCTCCAGGAGGACCGGCTCGCCCCGGTCGCCGAGCTCGGCGGTCCTGGCGAGCAGCGCCTCCGTGTACGGCCAGCCCTTGCCCTGCTCGAAGGCCTCCTCGGCGGCCTGGGCGGCGGCGTACGCGTGCTTGTGCTTGGCCAGCGGGAAGTGACGCAGCTGTACGTCGAGCCGGTCGCCGTACTTCTCCCGGAGCGCGCGGACGTCGTCGAGGGCCTGGAAGCAGTCGGGGCACTGGAGGTCGAACCACGCCTCCAGGACGACGGAGGAGGCGGGTGCGGTGGTGGAGTCGTTCATGACAGCAGTCTCCCACTGGGACCTGGGGAGGAGATCCCGGCGGGGGCGACCCGGAGATCACCCTGAGACCGGGCCCGGCCCATGGCCCCGGACCGGCCCGGCGGTGCAGGATGGAAGGGACGTATCGCCCGGCACCTGGAGGATCGCATGCTCGCCGAGACCATCTGTTCCGCGGTGTCCGCGGCGGGCCTGGGCATCGCCGCGATTTCGGCGTACCGGAAGAAGTTCCTGTCCGCCGCCCGGATCGCGGCCTATGCCCTGGTGCCCCTCGGCCTGGTGATGACGGGTGCGGTCGAGTGGATCGCCGACACGGCCTTCAGCCCGGTGGCCTGGGCCGGCTTCGGCGTGCTCGGTGTCGCCTGGCTGCTCTTCCTGTCGACGCGGGCCGTGGAGCGGCGCCGGGCCGGCCGTGAGGTGACCACCACCACCACCGGGGAAGCGGGGACGAGAGCCGTGGCCCCGGGGGCCTCGGCGCCCTCCCGCGCCGTGACGGCGAAGCCGCAGGCCGGTCAGTCCGCGGGTGAGGACTTCAGCGACATCGAGGCGATTCTGAAGAAGCACGGAATCTGATCACTTCTGGCGATTCCGGTGTCCGTCCCCGTTCCCTCATCCACGGGAAGGGGTGAAGGGCCCCCGCGCCGGGGCGTGTTGCGGGATTCGCCGGGTCCGGGGTGCGTCATCATCCCCCCGAGATGCTGGATACCTCGCGGGAACCCGTGCCCGCCGCCACCGACGCCCCTGCCGAAGAGCCGCGCGGCTGCCTGTTCGCGCTCTCCCAGCCGCCGCTGATGATCTTCCTCGGGGTGATCGGCTGTCTGCTGCTCATGGCGGCCGTGCACGATCTCTTCGTGCTGTGACCCCACCGGGAGCCTCGGCCCTCAGGGCCCGGGGTGGTCAGCTCGCGGCTTCCTTGCGGCGCGCCCGGTACGCGGCCACGTGCAGACGGTTGCCGCAGGTCCGGCTGTCGCAGTAGCGGCGCGAGCGGTTGCGCGAGAGGTCCACGAAGGCCCGGCCGCAGTCCGGCGCCTCGCAGCGCCGCAGCCGCTCCTGCTCGTCGGCCACGACGATGAACGCGAGGGCCATGCCGCAGTCGGCCGCGAGGTGGTTCGCCACCGAGGCGCCCGGCGCGAAGTAGTGCACGTGCCAGTCGTAGCCGTCGTGGTCGGTGAGCTGCGGGGTGGTGCCCGCACCCGCCACCAGCTGGTTGATCAGGGGCGCGGCGATCCGGGCGTCGGGTGCGGAGAAGACCGCCGCGAACTTCTCGCGCACCTCGCGCACGGCGCGCAGGTCCTCGGGCCCGAGCTCGCCCACGCCGCTGACCTTGTGGGCTTCCAGGAAGGCGTGGAGCTCCGGGACGCCCGCGAGCTCGTCGGCCCGCTCGCCCTGGGGCGCGGTGTTCATCAGATCGACGACGGTGTCGAGGGCGATCCGGGTGTCGTGGGGGATCAGCACGATTCGCTCCCTGGCCGGCCGCGGGCGGGCGCCCGCGGAATGGCGCTGACTTTAGCGCGCCCCGGAAAACGACACCGGCGCCCACCACCGCGCCGGCTGCGCGGTGGGGGCGCCGGATCTCGTGCCTATGTGACTGTCCGCGCGGCGCCGTCTCCCCGAGTCGGACGGCGCCGTGCGGCTGTCGGCCTGGCTCAGCTGTCGGCCAGGATGTGGGAGAGCTCCGTATCGAGGTCGAAGTGCCGGTGCTCGGTGCCCGGTGGCACGGCGGCGTCGGTCCTCTTCAGGAACGACTCCAGGGCCCTCGCCGGGGCCTCGAGCAGGGCTTCTCCCTCGGGGGAGCTCAACGCGATGCAGACGACTCCCTGACCGTGACTACGGGACGGCCAGACGCGGACGTCGCCCGTGCCGGTGGGCCGGTGCAGCCCCTCGGCGAGAAGGTCGCGGGCGAAGACCCACTCGACCGTCTCCTCGGCTCCGGTGTGGAAGGTGGCGTGCACGGCATACGGATCGGCCGTGTCATACCGCAGGCCCGCGGGTACAGGCAGTGAGGACTCGCTCGACACAACGAGGCGCAGGTGCAGCTCGCAGCTGACCGTGGTGTTCATAAGCGCCAGGGCCTTTCGCTCAGTGTGCGCTCGGGGATTCGCACGTCGGCGAAATCGACATGCCACCTCCGGTGCCGTTGTAAACCCCTCTGTCGGTTTTGTGATCGTTCAGGTAGCTCGTATGGGCGCGTGTGACCTGCGGTAATACGGCCATTCCGGTGGGGCCTCCCCGTCCGGTAGGTTGGGGGGTATGAATGCGGAGAGTGACGAGCGCACCGGGGAGTCCGCAGACGGCCAGGAAGCCGAACTGGGATCCCGCGCACCGGAGTTCATCAAGTCCCGCCGAGGCCTGCATCTGAGCTGGCAGGTCGGCGTCTTCATCGTGGGACTCGCCGTGGTCGGCGCCGGAGTGGTGATGCTGCCGCTCCCCGGGCCCGGCTGGCTGGTCATCTTCGGAGGCATGGCGATCTGGGCGACCGAGTTCGTCTGGGCCCAGCTCGTGCTCCGCTGGACCAAGCGCAAGGTCACGGAGGCCGCCCAGCGCGCCCTCGACCCCAAGGTCCGCCGCCGGAACATCATCCTCACCACCATCGGTCTGGTGATCGTCGCGGCACTGCTCGCCGTCTACTTCTGGAAGTTCGGCTTCGTCATGCCGTGGAAGATCGACGAGTGACCTCCCGGTGGTTCGGGAGCCCCGCTGACATGGGGTAATGTTTGCGGTGCGCCCGGGCGATTAGCTCAGTGGGAGAGCACTTCGTTCACACCGAAGGGGTCACTGGTTCGAACCCAGTATCGCCCACCACCCGGATCGAAGGCCCGGAGACGGAACACCGTCTCCGGGCCTTCGGCGTCTCACCGCATCCGCGCGAGCCGCTCCCGCAGCCGCCGGGCGTCCCGCAGCCGCTGCTCGTACGTGGCGCCCACCCCGAGGAGCAGCAGCCCCGCCAGGGCCGGCGGCAGCCAGCGCGGCAGCGCGCCCACCGCCTGCACCACGTACGGCGCCAGCTCGTGCAGCCCGTCCAGGGCGAGCACCGCGCCACCGAGGACCAGAAGCGCCTGGAGCCGGAAGCGGGCACCGAGCAGCGTGACCACGAGCGCCGCCACGCCCAGGGCCAGCGGGCGGGCCCACTCCGGGTCCGTCCAGGCCGCGAACAGGCTCGGCAGCAGCGTCACCGCGAGCCCGGGGCCGTAAGCCGTCCAGGACGAGGCCTCCGGGTCCCGGCGGCGCCGCAGGAACCCGACGGCCAGCGCGGGCAGCGTCACCGGCAGCGTGTACGCCTCCGGGGTCGTCACGTCCCAGACCGCGAGCCGCACCCAGGTGGCGAGCAGGAACAGCACCGCCGCCGTCCACGAGGCGAAGCGGCGCCGCTCCGGCCGCACCGCCGTCGCCGCCGCGATCACCCCGCCCAGGGCCAGCGCGAGCGCCAGGAACGCGGGCCGGGAGACGGCGAGCCCGAGGGCGAGCAGCCCCACGGCCCCGCCCGTGATCTCGACCGCCAGGGCCACCGGGCGCGGTGCCCGGGAGCCGACGGCGGCCGTCCCCGCCGGGACGAGCAGCAGCGCGAGCGCCGTCCAGTGGTGCTCGAATCCGCCGGCGGCCGCCACCGCCCACACGAGCCCCGTCGCCGCGAGCACCGCCCCGGAGGCGGAGACGACCCGACGCGCGCCGGCACCGAGCACCGCGACCCCCAGGAAGAGGGCGAGGACCGTGCCGAGGACACCGAAGGTGGCCCCCCGGACGTCCAGGCCCAGCGCCACCGCGCTCAGGGCGGACGCGAGCCCACCGACGTACGCGACCCACCCGAGCACGCTCCCGGGCGCGGCGGCCTGCCTGCGCGGCAGGGACGGCGCCCACCCGGCCCAGGGGGCCGAGGGCGCGGAGACGGGCACGGCGGCAGGGGCCGACGGCGCGGAAGGCTGGGGCGCGGCCGGGGCCGCCGGTGTGGCCTGGCCGGTGGCCGGCGCTTCCGGGGCGGCCGGACCTGTGTCCTGCCGGGTGGCCGGGGCGGCGGCCGTCGGCGGGGTTTCCCGGGTGTCCGTGCCGGGCTCGGCGAGGGGTCCGGCCGGGGCGGCGGGTGCGGGGAGGCCGAGGGTCAGCGGGCCCGGGCGGACCGCGATCCACAGGGCCGCCGCCGTCGTGAGCAGCTGGAGGGCGAGCGTCACCGCGTACGGCAGGCCGAAGGAGACCGGCAGGGCCGTGAGCAGCGCCCAGGCCAGGGCGAGTGCTCCACAGCGGGCCCACAGGCGGGGGAGTGCCGCGAGCGCGGCCACGGCCGCCGCCAGGACCAGGACCGTCGTCGCCGGGTAGGAGGTCAGGGCACGCGTCGCGTGCTCGCCCGACCAGACGTCCGTCGTCCGGGCCACCGGCCCGAGGAGCCCCACCACCGTCGGCGGCAGCGCCCACACGACCCCGAGGGCCGCGACACCGGCACCGGCGGCCGCGAGACCGAGCCGGATGCCCTGCGGCAGGCGTCCGCGTCCACCGGCCGGGACCGCCGTGCCCGAGCCGTGCGGACGGCCGCCGTCCTCCGCCGCCGCAGCGGCCGGGGCCGTGCCGAGCGACGCGGAGCCGCCCCCGGCAGGGCCGGTCACGCCGTCCCCGGCTGTCGCGGCGGCGGGTGCCGTCCCGGTGCCCTCGACCGCCTTCGTGCGGCCCACGCACCACACCGACGTCAGGGCCAGCGCGCACAGCACGTACCCCGGGACCGTCCAGTCCGCGGGAAGGGCCGTGCGCAGGAGGCCGCCGACGGCCGCCAGGGTCGACAGGCCCGCGATCACCGAGGCCGCCGTCGCGAAGGAGGGGATGCGCCACGCCGCGTACAGCGTCACCGCCGCGCCCGCGAGCAGGAGCGGCGCACCGGTCCACGGAGAGACGAGGGACAGCCAGCCGCCCGTCAGCAGGGCCCAGCCGCCCAGGACGGCCGCGGCCACGCCCGCGGTGATCCGGACCGCCTCCGGGCGGGTCCACAGGACGACCGCCGCGTCCGCCGTCGCCGTGAGGAGCGCCGCCCAGGCGACCGCCGTGGACCCGCCACCGGCCGCGAGGACACCGAGAGGCAGCGGCAGCTGCGCGGCGACCACCGCCACCGGCAGCGGGTGCCGCAGCCGGGGCAGCGCCGAGCCGTACGCCGTCCACGCGCCCGCCAGGATGGCCGAGGCGGCCGCCGCGTAGCCCAGGCCGTCCGTCCCCGGCAGCGCCACCCGGTGCAGCGCGTACGCGTCGAGGACCGTCAGGACCAGGCCGAGCGCCGCCACCGACTCGGCCGTCGACACCAGGCCCTTGCGCAGCAGCGCCACCGGCGCCGCGAGCGCCGCACCGGTCACCACGGCCAGGACCGCCGCGCGGCCGCCGATCCCCATCGAGCCCCAGCTCACCAGGGTGAAGGCGACGGCGGCGATCGTCAGCAGCGTGCCGCCGAGCGTGAGGAGCACGTTCTGCGCGCTCCGCGGCGTCGAGTCCGCGACCGGCCGAAGCGGGTGTGCCGGGGCCGCCGCGGCGCGCGGCGGGTACAGCACCTGGATCAGCCAGGCGCGGCGGGCCAGCAACTGGGAGCGGCGCGCGTCGAGTTGCGCCAGCTCGCGGTCGACGAGCACCAGCTCGTCCGCGGGCGGCAGGGAGTTGTCCATACCCGGAGTGTGGTCCCGGCCACGGCCGGCGGGAATGCGTCCCGCTACTCAGATTCCCGCGCTTCCCGCCTGAGTACGTCCACACTGGGGGCATGGACTGGTGCCGGTACCGCTTCCGCTGCGTCTGGCGGCTCGCCGCCCCGACCGAGGCGGTCTACGCGGTCCTCGAACGCGCCGAGGAGTACCCCCTCTGGTGGCCCCAGGTCCGCGAGGTCGTCCCGGTCGACGAGACCACCGGCACCGCCCGCTTCCGCTCCCTCCTCCCGTACGAGCTCGTCGTCACCGCCCGGGCCCTGCGCCGCGACCCGGCGGCCGGCGTCCTGGAGATCGGCCTCGGCGGGGACCTGGAGGGATGGGCCCGCTGGACCCTCACCCCGGAGGGGAGCGGCACGCACGCCCTGTACGAGCAGGAGGTCGAGGTCCGGGCCCGGCTGCTGCGGGCGCTCGCCGTCCCCGGACGGCCCGTCTTCCGGGCCAACCACGCCCTGATGATGCGCGGCGGGCGGCGTGGACTCGCGGCCCGCCTGCGCGCGGTTTGAACCAGAGGCGCGAAGACCTGTATGGTTCAACCCGTTCCCGGGCGATTAGCTCAGCGGGAGAGCACTTCGTTCACACCGAAGGGGTCACTGGTTCGATCCCAGTATCGCCCACCGGGAGAGGCCGGTCCGTCGAAAGACGGACCGGCCTTCCGCATTCCCGGCCCCGTGTTCCCGGGACCGCGACACCCGGTCACGCCGCCGTGCGCAGCTCCGGTCGCAGCGGCCACGACGGGTCCACCGTCTCCGGCGTCCCCTGCCGGGTGAACCAGGCCTGCAGGCCCCGCGCCTGCGCCGCGTGCCACACCGCCTGGAGCGTGTGCAGCTCCGCCGGAGTCAGCCGCTCGAGGCGGGACGAGAAGCGCCGCGCCACCGCCCGTACGACATCCATCGCCGCCGTCGCGTCCGCCGCCGCGTCGTGCGCCCCCGTCAGCTCCACCTCGTAGTGCGCGCACAGGTCCGTCAGCGTCCTGCGGCCCTTCCGGTACCGGTCCAGGTGCTTGTCCAGGACCCGCGGGTCGAGCACCGTCAGGGGGCTGCCCGCCGTGTAGTTCCCCAGCGACGAGGCCCGGTGCCGGCGCAGTTCGCGGTCCAGGATCGTCAGATCGAACGGCGCGTTCATCACCACCAGCGGCCGCCCCGCCGCCGACTGCTCGGCGAGGGCGCGCGCCAGTTCCTCCATCACGGGGGCCGGCCAGCGGCCGTTCCGCTGGAGGTGATCGTCCGTCAGGCCGTGGACCGCCGTGGCCCCCTCCGGCACCGGTATGCCGGGGTTGACCAGCCAGCGCGTCACCCGCGGACGCGCCCCCTCCGTGTCCTGGACGACGAGGGCGGCCGAGACGATCCGGTCCTCCTCGACGTCAACTCCTGTGGTCTCCGTGTCGAAAGCGGCCAGGGGCCCTTCGTACCAGTGCATCGACATCCCCGAACTCCCTGAACACGTGCGGCAGATGGCCAACCCCCTGCCCCGAAACGGTGATACCCGGACTGTTTGCGTCGTACGCGGACCGGTCACAACACAAGGGACGGGGAAGGAAGAAGACATGGCGCTCGCCCAGCCCGAGTCGGGAGGGCTGCCGCCCCAGCGGCTGGCACCGACGCGCGGCTCACTCGCCACCACCGCCTGCATGGAGACCCTTCAGGTGGGATACCTGCACGCCGTCGCCGCCGCGGCCGGCTGCTCGCTGTCCCAGCCCTTTCCGGACAACGGCATCGACTGGCACGTGAGCCACAGCGCTCCCGGGCACACCGTCGACGACGAAGTGACCATCAAGGTGCAGCTCAAGTGCACCTACCAGATACCGCCCCGCCCGCCGGGGAACGCGTTCTCGTTCACCCTCGACAACGACCACCTGGTGAAACTCGCCCGGACGCCGGTGTCCGTGCACAAGATCCTGGTCGTGATGCTCGTCCCGAGGACGCAGGAGGACTGGTTGAGGGCGAGCCACGACCGGCTCGACCTGCGGCACTGCTGCTACTGGATCAACCTGGCCGGACACCCGGTCACGGGACGGCGCCGGACCACCGTGCGCATCCCGACGGCGCGGATCTTCGACGACCGGGCGCTCTGCGAGATCATGACCCGGGTCGGCGTGGGAGGGAGACCTTGATGCACCGGCCGATCGACGAACCCGGGTTCGGGTACGAGGGGGACGGGGCCGGGCGCGGCCCCGTCCCCCCGCCCTACCGGCCCCATCCGGCCCCCGGCGAGACCCCAGGACCCTGGACCGGCGTTCCCGCCCCGCCCATCGGGCCCTGGGCCGACACCCAGGGGACACCCGACCCGGGCAGGGTCGACCCGCGCGTCCTCGGCGCCCTGCTCGCCCGCCACGGCTGGCGGCGGCGCGGCGGCGCCGTCGGCCGCTACAGCCGCTGGACCCCGCCCGGCAGCGGCACCGGCACGAGCCTCCTCGTCCCGGAGAGCCGCGCCTTCCCGGACTGCGAGGACCTGCTCGGCGAGGCGCTCACCGCCCTCGCCCGCAGCGCCACGCCCTCCGCGCGCGAGGTGCTCACCGGCCTGTCCGTGCCCAGCGACGAGATCCGCTGGTGGCGCGACGTGCCCCCGGGCCCGGCCGGCACCGTCCCCTGGACCGTGCAGGAGCAGCTCAGGTCCGCCGCCCGCCAGCTCCTCCTGGCCGGCGCCCTCGCCGTGCGCGGCCGGGCCGGCTACTACGGGGCCCGGCACCGGCGCGCCGCCCAGGCCTCCCTGGAGACCGTCGTCGTCGGCGCGGCGCCGGGCGGGCGCGGCCTGACGGCCTTCCTGCCGGTCGAACCGGGCCGGCCGATCGCCGTCCGGCTCTACCACGCGCTGTACGCGGCCCGCGAGGCCGTCGACTACCAGCGGGCCACCGGCGGCATGGAGGCCTTCGACGCGGCCGTCGAGGCGGGCGTCAGCCGCGAGCTCACCGAGGCGCTCGTCGCCCTCGTCCGGGGCACCGAGGGAGCCCGCGTCGCCCTGGAGTGGGCCCCGGCCGCGGGTGCGCCCGAGGGGTGCGCCGCCCGGCCCGAACCGGTCGAGTTCTCGCCCGGCGACCTCCCCGCGCTGCGGGAGGCGAGCGCCCGCTATCTGACCGACGAGCCCTCCGTGCCGGTCCGCCTCACCGGCGCCGTCGTCCGCATGCGCCGCTCGGGGCCGCGCGGCGAGGGGATCGTCCGGCTGCGGGTGCTCGCAGGCGCCGAGGTCCCGCACGTCCGGGTCGCCCTCGACGAGGAGGCGTACCGCACGGCCGGCCACGCCCATCTCGTCGGCCTCCCGATCCGGGTGGTCGGGCGCCTGGAGAGCCGGGGCGGCTTCCGCCGGCTCACCGACGCCACCGGGGTCGTCCCCGTCCAGGTCGACGAGACGGAACGGGACCGGCTGCTCAAGGCCCTGCACGAGAACCTCGACTTCTTCGAGGAGGCCTGCGGGCCGGAGGAGGAGTAGCGGCGGGGGAGCGGGAACGGGCAAGGAACGTCGGGGGGCGCGGGAACGGGGAAGGAGCGGGGGCGCGGGAATCCCTTTCGCCGGGGGTGCGAACCGCTCGGTAAGATCGGTGACGACGCGGCACCTCGTCTCTGCCGCGCGTCGCCGGCGCCGGCACCTCGTGTCTGCCTGCGCCCTTATGTATGGAGTACCCGTGTCTGATGTCCGTGTGACCGTCCAGTCCGCCTCGGAGGCAGAGGAGAGGGCGGTGAGCGCGGGCACCACCGCCGGCGCCCTGTTCGCCGACGACCGCACCGTCATCGCCGCCCGCGTGGGCGGCGAGCTGAAGGACCTGTCGTACGAGCTCCGCGACGGCGATGTCGTCGAGGGCGTCGAGATCTCCTCCCCGGACGGTCTCGACATCCTGCGCCACTCGACCGCGCACGTCATGGCCCAGGCCGTGCAGGAGCTCTTCCCCGAGGCCAAGCTGGGCATCGGCCCGCCGGTCCGGGACGGCTTCTACTACGACTTCGACGTCGAGAAGCCCTTCACTCCCGAGGACCTCAAGGTCATCGAGAAGAAGATGCAGGAGATCCAGAAGCGCGGCCAGCGCTTCGCCCGCCGCGTGGTGACCGACGAGGCCGCCCGCGAGGAGCTGGCGGACGAGCCGTACAAGCTGGAGCTCATCGGCATCAAGGGCTCCGCGTCGACCGACGACGGTGCGAACGTCGAGGTGGGCGGCGGCGAGCTGACCATCTACGACAACCTCGACGCCAAGACCGGCGAGCTGTGCTGGAAGGACCTCTGCCGCGGTCCGCACCTGCCCACCACCCGGAACATCCCGGCGTTCAAGCTGATGCGCAACGCCGCCGCCTACTGGCGCGGCAGCGAGAAGAACCCGATGCTCCAGCGCATCTACGGCACCGCCTGGCCGTCGAAGGACGAGCTCAAGGCGCACCTCGACTTCCTCGCCGAGGCCGAGAAGCGCGACCACCGCAAGCTGGGCAACGAGCTCGACCTCTTCTCCATCCCGGACGAGATCGGCTCCGGCCTCGCCGTCTTCCACCCCAAGGGCGGCATCATCCGCCGGGTCATGGAGGACTACTCGCGCAAGCGCCACGAGGAGGAGGGCTACGAGTTCGTCTACTCGCCGCACGCCACCAAGGGCAAGCTGTTCGAGAAGTCGGGCCACCTCGACTGGTACGCCGAGGGCATGTACCCCCCCATGCAGCTCGACGAGGGCGTGGACTACTACCTCAAGCCCATGAACTGCCCGATGCACAACCTGATCTTCGACGCGCGCGGGCGCTCCTACCGTGAGCTGCCGCTGCGCCTGTTCGAGTTCGGCACCGTGTACCGGTACGAGAAGTCCGGCGTCGTCCACGGTCTGACCCGGGCCCGTGGCTTCACCCAGGACGACGCGCACATCTACTGCACCCGTGAGCAGATGGCGGACGAGCTCGACCGCACCCTCACCTTCGTCCTGAACCTGCTCCGCGACTACGGTCTGACCGACTTCTACCTGGAGCTGTCGACCAAGGACCCGGAGAAGTTCGTCGGCTCGGACGAGGTGTGGGAGGAGGCCACCGCGGTCCTCCAGCAGGTCGCCGAGAAGCAGGGCCTCCCGCTGACCCCCGACCCGGGCGGCGCCGCGTTCTACGGCCCGAAGATCTCCGTGCAGGCGCGGGACGCCATCGGCCGTACCTGGCAGATGTCGACCGTGCAGCTCGACTTCAACCTGCCGGAGCGCTTCGACCTGGAGTACACCGCCCCGGACGGCACCAAGCAGCGCCCGGTCATGATCCACCGCGCGCTGTTCGGCTCGATCGAGCGCTTCTTCGCGGTGCTCCTCGAGCACTACGCGGGCGCGATGCCGCCGTGGCTGGCCCCGGTGCAGGCGACCGGCATCCCGATCGGTGACGCGCACGTCGACTACCTGCACGAGTTCGCCGCCAAGGCCAAGAAGCAGGGCCTGCGGGTGGAGGTCGACTCCTCCTCGGACCGGATGCAGAAGAAGATCCGGAACGCGCAGAAGCAGAAGGTCCCGTTCATGATCATCGCGGGTGACGAGGACATGGCCGCCGGCGCCGTCTCCTTCCGCTACCGCGACGGCTCGCAGGAGAACGGCATCCCCGTCGACGAGGCGATCGCCAAGCTCGCCAAGATCGTCGAGGACCGCGTCCAGGTCTGACGACCCGGTCGTCGAGGACCGCGTCCAGGTCTGACGGCCTGAGCCTTCAGGAGGCCCCCGGGAAATCCCCCGGGGGCCTCCTCCCGTCCTCCCGCTCGTCCTCCCGGGTGAACGCCTGGATCAGCCAGGACGAGAAGGAACCCGTCACCGCGCCGAGCAGGGCCAGACCGACCCCCATCATGCCCACCGCCGTGAGGCGTCCCATGGGCGTCACCGGGGTCACGTCCCCGTACCCCACCGTCGCCAGCGTCGCGCACGCCCACCACACCGCGTCCCCGAAGGTGCGGATCGTCGCGCCCGGGGCGCCGTACTCGTAGTGGTAGACGGTCAGCGCCCCCGCGAAGCCCAGCAGGCTCGCCGTCATTCCCGCGTACGCCATGACCCGGGCGTAGAGCGTGAGCCGGGGCTTGTCCTGGCGGCGCTGCACCCGGTCGTACACGCTCACCACCCGGAGCGGGCGCAGCAGCGGCAGCACCACCACCACCGTGTCGAGGAAGTGGTGGCGCATGAAGCGGAACAGGCCGAGACCGCTCAACCTGACCCGTACGACATAGTCGACGATGAAGACCGCCCACGCCGTGTACGTCAGCGCGAGGCACAGGTCGCGCAGGGCCCCCGCCAGATCATGGGCGAGGATCCGTACCGCGTAGGCGGCGAGATAGACCAGCGCCATCACCGTCAGCGGGGTCTCCATCCGGTCGTCCCAGCGTTCCTGCGCGGGCGGGATCAGCGGCCTTTCTCTCATCGGATCAGCATGGCCGCTGCATGGATCTTCCGCCCCGGCGACACGTTCCGAACGGACGACGCAATATGCTGCTCAGCATGACGACTGAGCCGGAGCAGCAGATCGGAGTGGGGACGCAGGACGCGTTCCAGCGCCTGTGGACGCCTCACCGGATGGCGTACATCCAGGGCGAGAACAAGCCGACCGGGCCGGGGGCCGAGGACGGCTGTCCGTTCTGTGTGATTCCGTCGAAGTCGGACGAGGACGGGCTGGTGATCGCGCGCGGCCAGGGCGTCTACGCGGTGCTCAACCTCTACCCGTACAACGGCGGTCACCTGATGGTGGTCCCGTACCGTCACGTCGCCGACTACACCGACCTCGACGAGGCGGAGACGGTCGAGCTCGCCGCCTTCACCAAGCGGGCGATGGTCGCGCTGCGGGCCGCGTCCGGCGCGCACGGCTTCAACATCGGCATGAACCAGGGTGCCGTCGCGGGCGCCGGGATCGCCGCGCACCTGCACCAGCACGTGGTGCCCCGCTGGGGCGGGGACACCAACTTCATGCCGGTCGTGGGGCACACCAAGGTGCTGCCCCAGCTGCTCGCCGACACCCGGAAGATGCTGGCCGACGCCTGGCCGGCCACCCTCTGACACCCTGAGCGCCGTGCGGGACCCGGGTCAGGCGTCGTAGACGTCGGCCTTCTTCGGACCCGGGTCCTGAATGCCGCCGCTGAGGACGAGCGAGCGGTTGGTGAAGCGCTCCGTCTCCACGTTGTGCTCGTCGAGCACCTTGAGCGTCGCCGTGTGCACGGCCCGCAGCACGGGCGTGGCCATGCGGATGGCGTCGTCGGCCATGAAGCGGTTCTTCCACAGCGGACCGGCCCAGACGTGCCGCAGGCCGAACGGCTCGGGCAGCGTCATCTTGCCGCCGAGGAAGTCCAGGACCGGCGGGTACCAGGTGAGCGGGGCGCGCACCGCGAGCCGCACGATGTCCTGGGTCGTGAGCAGCGGCTGCTGGATCTCCTTCGTCTCCCAGAACCGGACGGTCTTCGACACCTCCTTGGTCTTCGCCTTCGGCTTCGTGGTGAAGAGACCGTGGACGGGGCCGAGCGCGTGGCCGGTGACCTCGATCCGGAGCGTGTGGTGGAGCGAGGTGACCGTCACCATCATCGTGAGGACGAGATTGCCGTCCCAGAGGGTGAACTGCACCCCGAGGTAGTGGCGGTTGCCCGCGCCGAACTGCTGGTCGTTGCAGATGCGCTGTATCTCGTGCGGCTTGACCTGGTAGTGGACGATGTTGTCGCCCTCGGGGCGGGTGACCTCGTCGGCGCCCTCGCCGACCGGGGAGACGATCCAGTGCTTGACGCTCGGCTTGGGGAAGCCGGTCTTCAGGGAGCCGCGCTCCAGGAGCGTCAGCTCGTCGTGGATCCTGCGGATGACGTCCCAGGCGCGGAAGGCGTGGAGTTCCTTTCCTTCCTGCGGGATCAGCTCCTCGGCGAGCGTCCAGCTTCCCCAGCGGGTGCCAAGACCGAGGATCCCCTTGGTGCCGGCGTAGAAGACGATGTTCGACTGCTGCTCGGCGGAGAGCTTCTCCAGGTTGACCCGCAGGGCCTCGGCGGACTTCTCGCCCGGGTCCTGGGGGACGGACTTGGGGACGTGGGGGCCGATGCCGCCGCCGCCGAGCAGGCCGGACCAGCGCTCGCGCAGGTCGACGGCGGCCTTCAGGCAGATCCGGCTCGCGAGGTACCAGCCGACGACCGGGGCGACGACCATCGCGCGCAGGTAGTTCGGCAGGATCCCGTCGAAGGGCAGCTTGATCAGGACGAGCACGGCGAAGATCCCGGCGGCCCAGAGGAGGGCCGTGCCGACGGCGCTGTTGCGCTTGTTCTCGGAGCCGGAGACGAGCCGGCGGAGCTGGATGACGCCCAGCCAGAGCAGCAGACCGGGCAGGAAGAGGACACCGCAGAAGAAGGTGACCAGGGTCAGCTTGATGTCGCGCTGCCTGCGCAGGTGCGTGGCGGCCAGGCAGTGCTCGACGACCGGCTGCGGCTCGGCCCCGAAGGACTGGATCAGGGCCTTGCGGGCGCCGCCGAGCATGCGGACCTGGACCGCGCGGGAGAAGGCCTCGCCGAGGTCGGGGCTGAAGAGCCCCCACTTCCCCTCCTTTACCGCGGTCTTGTAGAGGTCGTTGTCGGCTTCCTGGATCGTCTTCAGCGGACTGTCGCGGTACGCGGCGGACGCGAGCGCGTTGGTCGCGCCCGTGCCGCCTCCCGTGCTCTGGAGGGGGATCTGTGCCCCGGGTCCGAAACCGTCGATCGCCACTGCCGCCCCCATCGCGCGCGAGTACCTGTGCGGGCTGTTCCCAACTGCCGTGCCCCGCACACCTTCTGAGCTGGGCACCACAGCGTAACCGGGTACGGCCGGATGCGTCACGGCCTGTGGATGTCCTCGGCCGAATGACGTCCGCCCGGCGAGTGCCGGGCGGACACGGGCTTCTGTTCCTCCGTCAGCTAGGAGCCCTTTTCGGCCTGTTCGCGGATCTTCTCCGCCAGGTGCGGCGGCATCGCTTCGTGCCGGGCGTACGTGCGGTCGAACCGGCCGGTGCCGTGCGAGATCGAGCGCAGGTCGATCGCGTACCGTCCGATCTCGATCTCCGGCACCTCGGCCCTGACCACGGTCCGTCCCGGACCGGCCTGGTCGGTGCCGACGACCCGGCCGCGCCGCCCCGACAGATCGCTCATGACGGGGCCGACGTACTCGTCGGGGACGAGGACCTCGACCTGGGCCACCGGCTCCAGGAGATGGACGGGCACCTCCGCGGCCGCCTCGCGCAGCGCCAGCGCACCGGCGGTCTGGAAGGCCGCGTCGGAGGAGTCCACCGAGTGGGCCTTGCCGTCCCGCAGGGTGACCCGGATGTCGACGAGCGGATGGCCGGTCGCCAGCCCGCGCGCCGCCTGCGCCCGGATCCCCTTCTCGACCGAGGGGACGAACTGGCGCGGGACCGCCCCGCCGACCACCTTGTCGACGAACTCGATGCCGCTGCCCGGCGGCAGCGGCTCCACGTCGATCTCGCAGATGGCGTACTGGCCGTGGCCGCCGGACTGCTTGACGTGCCGCCCGCGGCCGGAGGCGGGGCCGCCGAAGGTCTCGCGCAGCGCCACCTTGTACGGGACGGCGTCGACCTGCACCCCGTACCGGCCGCGCAGCCGCTCCAGGGCGACGTCCTGATGGGCCTCGCCGAGGCACCACAGGACCACCTGGCGGGTGTCCTGGTTCTGTTCGAGCCGCAGGGTCGGGTCCTCGGCCACCAGCCGGGCGAGGCCCTGCGAGAGCCGGTCCTCGTCGGCCTTGCCGTGGGCCTGGACGGCCAGAGGCAGCAGTGGCTCCGGCATGGTCCACGGCTCCATCAGGAGCGGATCGTCCTTGCCGGAGACGGTGTCGCCGGTCTCCGCGTGGCCGAGCCGGGCGACACAGGCGAGGTCGCCGGCGATGCACTCGGCGAGTGGGCGCTGCTGCCTGCCGAAGGGCGAGGTGAGCCCGCCGATCCGCTCGTCCGCCTCGTGCAGCTCATGGCCGTTGTGGGACGGATCCACGAGGCCGTGCCCCGAGACGTGCACGACCTCGTCGGGCCGCAGGGTGCCCGAGAAGACCCGGACCAGGGAGACCCGGCCCACATAGGGGTCGGCGGCCGTCTTGACGACCTCGGCGACCAGCGGCCCCTCGGGGTCGCAGGTGAGCGGGGGCCGGGACCGGCCGTCGGGGGTGGTGACGGCGGGCGCCTCGTGCTCCAGGGGCGAGGGGAAGCCGCCGGTGATGAGCTCCAGGAGTTCCAGGGTGCCGAGGCCCTGCGTCCCGCCGTCGGCGGCGGGGGCGGCCGCGAGCACCGGATGGAAGGCGCCTCGGGCGACGGCCTTCTCCAGGTCGTCGACGAGGGTCTTCACGTCGACCTGCTCGCCGCCGAGGTACCGGTCCATGAGGGTCTCGTCCTCGCTCTCGGCGATGATCCCCTCGATGAGCCGGGCACGGGCCTCCGCGATGAGCTCCCGCTGCGTCTCGTCGGGCGGGTTCTCCCGGCGCACCCCGGAGGAGTAGTCGAAGATCCGCTCCGAGAGCAGGCCGACCAGGCCGGTCGCGGGCGCGTGCCCGTCGGCGCCCTCGGCGCCGCGCACCGGCAGATACAGCGGGAGGACGGCGTCGGGGTCGTCCCGGCCGAAGAGCTCGGCGCAGACCGCGGTGAGCTCGGTGAAGTCGGTGCGGGCCGTGTCGAGGTGGGTGACGACGATGGCGCGTGGCATCCCGACGGCCGCGCACTCCTCCCAGATCATGCGGGTGGAGCCGGCGACGGCATCGGCCTCCTGGGCGGCCGAGACGACGAAGAGGGCCGCGTCCGCCGCGCGCAGACCGGCCCTCAGCTCCCCGACGAAGTCGGCGTACCCGGGGGTGTCGAGAAGATTGATCTTGTAACCGTCCCAGCCGACCGGGACGAGGGAGAGCTGTACGGAGCGCTGCTGGCGGTGCTCGATCTCGTCGTAGTCGGAGACGGTCGCGCCGTCCTCGACCCGCCCGGCCCGGTTCACCGCTCCCGCGGTCTGCGCCAGGGCCTCGACGAGGGTCGTCTTGCCCGATCCGCTGTGGCCGACCAGCACCACGTTCCGCACGGCCGAGGGCCGGTCGGCCGTAGGAGCCCTGCCGGCGGCTCCGGCGGGGGTCTTCGCCTTGTCACCCATGATGTTTCCTCCCGACTGCTCCACGGTGCGGCGGGACGCGGGCGCGGGGGAGTGGTGTGTCGCGGTACGGCTCCTGCGGTGCCCGCGGTGGTCCTTCGAGCTTTGCACCGACGCCAGGACCCGTCCATACGTCGTACACCGCGGAGCCCCCCGAGGGCCGTCGGCGGGACGCCGACGCGGCCGGGCGGGTGCCGCCCGTGCGCCGGGACGCTCGTGGCTACGATGGGTGAGCCGGTGGTCATAGGGGCCGCGCGGCCCACCGAACCTCGGGAAGGCCATGCTGAACAAGTACGCGCGTGCCTTTTTCACGCGTGTCCTCACACCGTTCGCCGCGTTTCTGCTCCGCCGGGGCGTCAGCCCCGACGCGGTCACGCTCATCGGCACGGCGGGGGTGATGGCCGGTGCGCTGGTCTTCTTCCCCCGCGGAGAATTCTTCTGGGGCACGATCGTCATCACCCTGTTCGTCTTCTCCGACCTCGTCGACGGCAACATGGCCCGGCAGGCGGGGATCTCCAGCCGCTGGGGCGCCTTCCTCGACTCGACGCTCGACCGGGTCGCCGACGGCGCGATCTTCGGCGGCTTCGCGCTCTGGTACGCGGGCAAGGGCGACGACAACATCCTGTGCGCCGTGGCGATCTTCTGTCTGGCGAGCGGCCAGGTCGTCTCGTACACCAAGGCCCGAGGCGAATCGATTGGCCTGCCCGTCGCCGTGAACGGACTGGTCGAGCGCGCCGAGCGCCTGGTGATCTCGCTGGTCGCCGCCGGCCTCGCCGGACTCCACACGTTCGGCGTGCCCGGCGTCGAGGTCCTCCTCCCGATCGCCCTGTGGATCGTGGCCGTCGGCAGCGCCGTCACCCTGGGCCAGCGGGTCGTGACCGTGCGCCGGGAATCGGCCGAGGCGGACGCCGCCACGGCCGCGGAAGGCGGGGCGGCCTCGTGAGCACCCTCAAGGAGCGACTGAGCGACGGGCTGTACGGCGCCGGCTGGGCGACCGTGAAGAAGCTGCCGGACCCGGTGGCGACGGGCCTCGGCCGGCGGATCGCCGACTTCGCGTGGAAGCGGCGCGGCAAGAGCGTCCTGCGGCTGGAGTCCAACCTCGCGCGCGTGGTGCCGGACGCCACGCCCGAGCGGCTCGCCGAACTGTCGCGGGCCGGCATGCGCTCCTACATGCGGTACTGGATGGAGTCCTTCCGGCTGCCGACCTGGACCAAGGAGCGGGTCGAGCGGTCCATCGACATCAAGGACCGCCACTACCTGGACGAGGGCCTCGCCTCCGGGCGCGGCGTCATCCTCGCGCTGCCGCATCTGGCCAACTGGGACCTCGCGGGCGTGTGGGTGACCCGATCGGTCGGCGTGCCGTTCACCACGGTCGCGGAGCGGCTCAAGCCGGAGACGCTCTACGACCGGTTCGTCGCCTACCGCGAGTCCCTCGGCATGGAGGTCCTGCCGCACACCGGCGGCTCCGCCTTCGGCACCCTCGCGCGGCGGCTGCGGGCCGGCGGCCTGGTCTGCCTGGTCGCCGACCGCGACCTGTCGGCCTCCGGCACCGAGGTCACGTTCTTCGGGGACACCGCACGGATGCCCGCCGGCCCGGCGATCCTCGCCCAGCAGACCGGCGCGCTGCTGCTGCCGGTGACGCTCTGGTACGACGACACGGCGGTCATGAAGGGCCGGATCCACGCACCGATCGACGTACCCGAGTCAGGCACGCGGGCCGAGAAGACGTCCTCGATGACACAGGACCTCGCCGACGCCTTCGCCGGCGGCATCGCGGACCACCCGGAGGACTGGCACATGCTGCAACGACTGTGGCTCTCGGACCTGGAGGAGCGGGAGGAGCCGGGCGCGTGAAGATCGGGATCGTCTGTCCGTACTCCTGGGACGTGCCGGGCGGCGTCCAGTTCCACATCCGTGACCTCGCCGAGCACCTGATCCGGCTGGGCCACGAGGTCTCCGTCCTCGCCCCCGCCGACGACGACACCCCGCTCCCGCCGTACGTCGTCTCGGCCGGGCGGGCCGTCCCGGTCTCGTACAACGGCTCGGTGGCCCGGCTCAGCTTCGGCTTCCTCTCCGCCGCGCGGGTCCGCCGCTGGCTGCACGACGGCACCTTCGACGTCGTCCACATCCACGAGCCGACCTCGCCGTCGCTCGGGCTGCTCACCTGCTGGGCCGCGCAGGGGCCGATCGTGGCCACCTTCCACACCTCGAACCCGCGCTCGCGCGCCATGATCGCCGCGTATCCGATCCTCCAGCCGGCCCTGGAGAAGATCAGCGCCCGCATCGCGGTCAGCGAGTACGCGCGCCGGACCCTGGTGGAGCACCTGGGCGGCGACGCCGTCGTCATCCCGAACGGCGTCGACGTCGGCTTCTTCGCCCGCGCCGAACCGAAGAAGGAGTGGCAGGGCGGGACCCTCGGCTTCATCGGCCGCATCGACGAGCCGCGCAAGGGCCTGCCCGTCCTCATGCGGGCCCTCCCGAAGATCCTCGCCGAGCGGCCCGACGCCCGTCTCCTCGTGGCCGGACGCGGCGACGAGGAGGAGGCGGTCGCCTCGCTCCCCGCCGAGATGCGCTCGCGCGTCGAGTTCCTCGGCATGGTCAGCGACGAGGACAAGGCGCGGCTGCTGCGGAGCGTCGACGTGTACGTGGCTCCCAACACCGGCGGCGAGAGCTTCGGCATCATCCTCGTCGAGGCGCTCTCGGCGGGGGCCCCCGTCCTCGCCTCCGACCTGGACGCCTTCGCGCAGGTCCTCGACCAGGGGGCGGCGGGCGAGCTCTTCGCCAACGAGGACGCCGACGCGCTCGCGGACGCCGCCATCGCGCTCCTCGGGGACGCCGCGCGCCGCAAGGAGCTCAGCGCGCGGGGCTCGGCCCATGTGCGGCGCTTCGACTGGGCGACGGTCGGTGCGGACATCCTCGCGGTGTACGAGACGGTGACGGACGGGGCGGCGGCGGTGGACACGGACGAACGCACGGGCGGCCTACGAGCCCGCCTGGGGCTGTAGCGCCCGCGCCTGCGGGGCGGTGCCCGGGTCCGCCCCCCCCGTGTGGGCAATCGTCCCGCATGGGGGTCCCCCAGGACGAAGTCCTAGGGGGAGGGACGGGTGGGCACACGGGACGGCGCCCTCCAGCGGCGCCTCCGCGTTCCGGGCCTGGACCCGCACCACCAGTGCACTGCGCACACGGGGTGCGGGTCAGGGCGCGGAAGCCTCTGGCGCCGGCAGGACGCCGTCCGTTCTGCCCACCCTCCCCCAAGCTCTCGGCTTCGCTCGAGCAGGGGGGACCCCCATCGCCCCTTGCGGAACGCCTGCCCACAACGGGCGGAACGCTGGCCCACAACGGCCCGGCGCGGGCAGGGTGGGCCCATGGAGACGATCACCCGGCTCGACCTCGGGCACATCACCCGCCCCGCCCACGAGTGGCAGGGCCCACACCCCCGCGTGGAGCCCGTTCTCGGGTATCTCGTGCGGCACGCCGACGTGCGGCTGCTCTTCGACACCGGCATCGGCACCGGCTCCCCCGAGACCGACGCGCACTACCGGCCCGTCCGGCATCCCCTGACCGTCCGTCCCGACGACGTCGACCTCGTCGTCAACTGCCACCTGCACTTCGACCACATCGGCGGCAACCAAGGATTCCCCGCCACACCCGTCCTCGTTCAGCGCAAGGAGCTCGCCGAGGCCCGCGCCGGCGGGTACACGATCGACGCGCTGCTGCCCGGCGTCCGGTACGAGGAGCTCGACGGCGAGTACGAGCTCGCGCCGGGCGTGCGGATCGTGCCCACGCCCGGCCACACCGAGGGCCATCAGAGCCTCGTCCTCGACCACGGCGACCGCGTCACGGTCCTCGCGGGTCAGGCGTACGACTTCGCCCACGAGTTCGGCAGCCCGTGCCGCCCCTGGCTCGACCGGCTCGCCGAGCTCGCCGACGGCCGTCCCGCCCGTGTCCTGTTCGCCCACGACCACGACCTTTGGGAAGGTGTGCTGCCCCCGCCCCGGTAGCCTGTGCGCCCGTGACCGAAACCCTGATCTGGACCGTCGTCGCGCTGATCCTCATCGGCGTCTACCTGAGCTGGACCGCCGGGCGGCTCGACCGGCTGCACTCGCGCATCGACGCCGCCCGCGCCGCCCTGGACGCGCAGCTGCTGCGCCGGGCCTCGGTCACCCAGGAGCTGGCCACCTCCGGCATCCTCGACCCGGCCGCCTCGATCGTGCTGTACGAGGCGGCGCATGCCGCCCGGCAGGCGGAGGAGGACCAGCGCGAAGTCGCCGAGAGCGAGCTGAGCCAGGCGCTGCGGGCCGTCTTCGGCGAGCCCGAGCAGGTGGAGCTCGTACGGCAGGCGCCCGGCGGCGAGGAGGCCGCGGGGGAGTTGGCCGCGGCGGTCCGCCGGGTCCCGATGGCCCGCCGTTTCCACAACGACGCCGTACGCGCGGCCCGCGCCCTGCGGCGGCACCGCAAGGTCCGCTGGTTCCGGCTCGCGGGCCACGCGCCCTTCCCGCTGGCCTTCGAAATGGACGACGAGCCGCCCGTTGCCCTTGCCGATCGCCCAGCCTGACGTCGATCACCTGGGAAAACGATCCACCGGGTCCACATTGGCCCTTGATGAGGACCCCAGGTGGCCTGTTTCCTCGTCTTGTCGTCAACCCCTGTTGTCACGAGTGAGGTATCCGTGTCCACCACGCCTTCCACCACCTTCCAGTCCCCCGAGACCGGCACCGCGCGCGTGAAGCGCGGCATGGCCGAGCAGCTCAAGGGCGGCGTGATCATGGACGTGGTCAACGCCGAGCAGGCGAAGATCGCGGAGGACGCCGGCGCCGTGGCCGTCATGGCCCTGGAGCGGGTCCCCGCGGACATCCGCAAGGACGGCGGCGTCGCCCGCATGTCCGACCCGAACATGATCGAGGAGATCATCGGCGCGGTCTCCATCCCGGTCATGGCCAAGTCCCGCATCGGTCACTTCGTCGAGGCCCAGGTCCTGCAGTCCCTCGGCGTCGACTACATCGACGAGTCCGAGGTCCTGACCCCGGCCGACGAGATCAACCACTCCGACAAGTGGGCCTTCACGACCCCCTTCGTCTGTGGCGCCACCAACCTGGGCGAGGCCCTGCGCCGCATCGCCGAGGGCGCGGCCATGATCCGCTCCAAGGGCGAGGCCGGCACCGGCAACGTCGTCGAGGCCGTCCGCCACCTCCGCCAGATCAAGAACGAGATCGCCAAGCTGCGCGGCTTCGACAACAACGAGCTGTTCGCCGCCGCCAAGGAGCTCCGCGCCCCGTACGAGCTCGTCAAGGAGGTCGCTGAGCTCGGCAAGCTGCCGGTCGTGCTGTTCTCCGCCGGTGGTGTCGCCACCCCCGCCGACGCCGCGCTGATGCGCCAGCTCGGCGCCGAGGGCGTCTTCGTCGGCTCCGGCATCTTCAAGTCGGGCGACCCGGCCAAGCGCGCCGCCGCCATCGTGAAGGCCACCACCTTCTACGACGACCCGAAGGTCATCGCGGACGCCTCCCGCAACCTGGGCGAGGCCATGGTCGGCATCAACTGCGACACCCTCCCCGAGTCCGAGCGCTACGCGAACCGGGGCTGGTAAGCACCCATGAGCACGCCCGTAATCGGTGTCCTGGCCCTCCAGGGCGACGTACGGGAGCACCTGATCGCCCTGGCCGCGGCTGACGCCGTGGCCAGGCCGGTCCGGCGCCCCGAGGAGCTCGCCGAGGTCGACGGCCTGGTCATCCCCGGTGGCGAGTCCACCACCATCTCCAAGCTGGCCGTCCTCTTCGGCCTCATGGAGCCGCTGCGCGAGCGCATCGCCGCGGGCATGCCCGTGTACGGCACCTGCGCCGGCCTGATCATGCTCGCCGACAAGATCCTCGACCCGCGCTCGGGCCAGGAGACCTTCGGCGGCATCGACATGATCGTCCGCCGCAACGCCTTCGGGCGGCAGAACGAGTCCTTCGAGGCCGGTGTGACCGTGGCCGGGATCGACTCGCCCGTCGAGGGCGTCTTCATCCGCGCCCCGTGGGTCGAGTCCGTCGGCGCCCAGGTCGAGGTGCTCGCCGAGCACGGGGGCCACATCGTCGCCGTCCGCCAGGGCCGGGCCCTCGCGACCTCCTTCCACCCCGAGCTCACCGGGGACCACCGCATCCACGAGCTGTTCGTGGACATGGTGCGCGCCGAACGGTGACACGATCCCGGTAGGATCTCTGGGGTTCGTTCAAGAAGTTGGTTACGCGAAGGAGACAGGCAGATGTCCGGCCACTCTAAATGGGCTACGACGAAGCACAAGAAGGCCGTGATCGACGCCAAGCGCGGCAAGCTCTTCGCGAAGCTGATCAAGAACATCGAGGTCGCGGCCCGCACCGGCGGTGCCGACCCGGACGGCAACCCGACGCTCTACGACGCCATCCAGAAGGCGAAGAAGAGCTCGGTGCCGAACAAGAACATCGACTCCGCGGTGAAGCGCGGCGGCGGCCTCGAGGCCGGGGGCGTCGACTACGCCACCATCATGTACGAGGGCTACGGTCCGAACGGTGTCGCGGTGCTCATCGAGTGCCTCACCGACAACCGCAACCGCGCCGCCTCCGACGTGCGCGTCGCCATGACCCGCAACGGCGGCTCCATGGCGGACCCGGGCTCCGTCTCGTACCTGTTCAACCGCAAGGGCGTCGTCGTCCTCCCCAAGGGCGAGCTGTCCGAGGACGACGTCCTGGAGTCGGTGCTCGAGGCCGGCGCCGAGGAGGTCAACGACCTCGGTGAGTCCTTCGAGATCATCAGCGAGGCCACCGACCTGGTCGCGGTCCGTACCGCCCTCCAGGAGGCCGGCATCGACTACGACTCGGCCGAGTCCAGCTTCGTCCCGACCATGCAGGTCGAGCTCGACGAAGAGGGCGCGCGCAAGATGTTCAAGCTGATCGACGCGCTGGAGGACAGCGACGACGTGCAGAACGTCTTCGCCAACTTCGACGTCAGCGACGAGGTCATGGAGAAGGTCGACGCCTGATCGCGGACCTTCCGAGCAGCGGGCCGACGGGACACACCCCGTCGGCCCGCTGCGTTGTCAGTGCCGGGCGATAGCCTGCACAAACAGACTTGCGATCTGCTTGCGATCAGGGAGGGGGCGGGCGTGCGTGTACTCGGGGTGGACCCCGGACTGACCCGGTGCGGCGTCGGGGTGGTCGAGGGCGTCGCCGGACGGCCCCTGACCATGCTCGGCGTCGGCGTCGTGCGCACGGCGGCCGACGCCGACATCGGTGTGCGCCTGGTCGGCATCGAGCGCGGCATCGAGGAGTGGCTCGATCGCTTCTCGCCCGAACTCGTCGCCGTGGAGCGGGTGTTCAGCCAGCACAACGTCCGTACGGTGATGGGCACGGCCCAGGCCAGCGCGGTCGCCATGCTCTGCGCCTCCCGGCGCGGCATCCCCGTCGCCCTGCACACCCCCAGCGAGGTCAAGGCCGCCGTCACCGGCAGCGGCCGCGCCGACAAGGCCCAGGTCGGGGCCATGGTGACCCGGCTCCTGCGGCTCTCCGCCCCGCCCAAGCCGGCCGACGCCGCCGACGCCCTCGCCCTCGCCATCTGCCACATCTGGCGGGCCCCCGCCCAGAACCGCCTCCAGCAGGCGGTCGCCCAGCACGCCTCCGCAGTGAAAGGCCGTACCCGATGATCGCCTTCGTGAGCGGCCCGGTCGCCGCCCTCGCCCCCACGACCGCCGTCGTCGAGGTCGGGGGAGTCGGCATGGCCGTCCAGTGCACCCCGAACACGATCGCCGGGCTTCGCCTCGGTGAGCACGCCCGGCTCGCCACCTCCCTGGTCGTGCGCGAGGACTCCCTCACCCTGTACGGCTTCGCCGACGACGACGAGCGGCAGGTCTTCGAGCTCCTCCAGACCGCCAGTGGCGTCGGCCCCCGCCTCGCCCAGGCCATGCTCGGCGTGCACAGCCCGGACGCGCTGCGCCTCGCCGTCTCCACCGGCGACGAGAAGGCCCTCACCGCCGTCCCCGGCATCGGGAAGAAGGGCGCCCAGAAGCTCCTCCTCGAACTGAAGGACAAGCTCGGCGCCCCGCTCGGCAGCAGCGGCCTCGTCGGCGCCCAGCGCGCCGCGGCCGCCGGCCCCGCGCCGTGGACCGAGCAGCTGTCCGCCGCCCTGATCGGCCTCGGCTACGCCGGCCGCGAGGCCGAGGAGGCCGTCAGCGCCGTCACCCCGCAGGCCGAGGCCGCGATCGCCGAGACCGGCTCCGCCCCCGTGCCCCAGCTGCTGCGCGCCGCGCTGCAGACCCTGAACCGCGCCCGCTGACCGCCCGTACGAACGAGAAGGCAACCACCACCGTGAACTGGGACGACGACAGCACCGCCGAGCCGGACGCGCGGATCGTCGGCGCCTCCGCCGAGGGCGACGACCAGGCCGTCGAAGCGGCCCTGCGCCCCAAGGACCTCAGCGAGTTCGTCGGCCAGGAGAAGGTCCGCCAGCAGCTCGACCTCGTCCTCAAGGCCGCCCGCCAGCGCGGTGCCACCGCCGACCACGTGCTGCTCTCCGGCGCCCCCGGCCTCGGCAAGACCACCCTCTCGATGATCATCGCGGCCGAGATGAACGCCCCGATCCGCATCACCTCGGGCCCCGCCATCCAGCACGCCGGCGACCTCGCCGCGATCCTCTCCTCCCTCCAGGAGGGCGAGATCCTCTTCCTCGACGAGATCCACCGGATGTCCCGGCCCGCCGAGGAGATGCTCTACATGGCGATGGAGGACTTCCGCGTCGACGTCATCGTCGGCAAGGGCCCCGGCGCCACCGCCATCCCGCTGGAACTCCCGCCCTTCACCCTGGTCGGCGCCACCACCCGGGCCGGACTCCTGCCGCCGCCGCTGCGCGACCGCTTCGGCTTCACCGCCCACATGGAGTTCTACGACCCGGCCGAGCTCCAGCGGGTGATCCACCGCTCCGCCGGACTCCTCGACGTCGAGATCGACCCCGACGGCGCCGCCGAGATCGCCGGACGCTCCCGCGGCACCCCCCGCATCGCCAACCGACTGCTCCGCCGGGTCCGGGACTACGCACAGGTCAGGGCCGACGGGGTGATCACCCGCGAGGTGTCGGAGGCGGCCCTCAGCGTGTACGAGGTGGACAGCCGCGGCCTCGACCGGCTCGACCGCGCGGTCCTGGAGGCCCTGCTCAAGCTCTTCGGCGGCGGACCGGTCGGTCTGTCCACCCTCGCGGTCGCCGTGGGGGAGGAGCGCGAGACCGTCGAGGAGGTCGCCGAACCCTTCCTCGTACGCGAAGGACTGCTCGCCCGCACACCCCGTGGCCGGGTCGCCACCCCCGCCGCATGGACCCACCTCGGACTCGTTCCGCCGCAGGCAGCGGGCCCGGGGAGCGCAGGGTACGGCACGGGAACGGGACAACAGGGGCTCTTCGGGGCGTGACGGTGCGGACACTCGCCCGGACCGGAACCGGGGTGCGATGCTGGACGTTGTTCCATCGATGCGGACTCGCCTAGACTCCGCCGATGCCGCCCTTTCCGGTCGGCGCGCCCACCCCCGAAGATCAGGCCGCGGGTTCTCCGCGACCGTGCGAAGGAAACCCGTCCCGTGAGCATCGTGACCCTCCTCCCCTTCATCGTCCTCATCGGGGCCATGTTCCTGATGACCCGCTCTGCCAAGAAGAAGCAGCAGGCGGCGGCGCAGATGCGCAATGAGATGCAGCCCGGCACCGGCGTACGGACGATCGGGGGGATGTACGCCACGGTCAAGGAGATCGGCGACGAGACCGTTCTCCTCGAGGTCGCGCCCGGCGTGCACGCGGTCTACGCGAAGAACGCGATCGGTGCGGTCCTGGAGGACGCCGAGTACAACCGGATCGTCCACGGCGACGACGAGGAGTCGGACTCCGACACCGTCGTCCCGGACGACGCCTCCTCGCTGACCGAGGCCGCCGAGGCCGAGGCCGCCGAGAGCGTCGAGGACGCGCCGAAGGCCGACCTGACGAAGAAGTCGGACGCGGCCGAGGCCGCCGCCGAGGGTCAGAAGGACGGCAAGGCCGACGGCGAGACCGACGCGAAGTAGTCGCGGCCGGGGACCGCGCGCACGCCCACCGGCGAGCGCGGTCCCCGGAACGGTTCCACGTCTGCGGGGGCAGGTCCCCACACACACTTCGTGGCCGTCTCACGCATACCCGGCGTGAGGCGGTTGGACAGGGAGATACGACAGGTGGCAGCACCGAAGAAGGGCCGAAGGCCGGCGGGGGGACAGAGCCGTCCGGGCCGCGCCCTGGCACTCATCCTGATCGCCATGGTCGCGCTCACCGGCGGGATGTTCTGGTCGGGGCACACCACCCCGCGCCTCGGCATCGACCTCGCCGGCGGCACGTCGATCACGCTCAAGGCGAAGGCCGAGCCGGGCCAGGAGTCGGCGGTCAACGAGACCAACATGAACACGGCGGTCGGCATCATCGAGCGCCGTGTCAACGGTCTGGGTGTCTCCGAGGCCGAGGTTCAGACGCAGGGCGCCGAGAACATCATCGTCAACATCCCTCGCGGGACGAACGAGAAGCAGGCCCGCGAGCAGGTCGGCACCACCGCCCAGCTCTACTTCCGGCCCGTTCTCGCCGTGACGAGCGGCGCGCCGCAGCCGGCACCGAGCGCCACGACCTCGGGTTCCCCCTCGGCCACGCCGAAGCCGAAGTCCTCCGCCTCCGGCACCACCGCGGGTGAGAAGTCGGCGACCCCGACGGCCACCGCCTCCACGCAGGGCCGCGCGCTCACCGAGGCCCTCAAGGCCCCGAGCCCGACGCCCACCGCGAGCTCCTCGGCGAAGCCGAAGGCGACCGGGACCCCGCAGGCGACCCCGAAGCCCGACCCGGCGACCGCGGCGCTGCAGCAGAAGTTCGCCGACCTGAACTGCCTCGACCCCAAGCAGCGCACCGCCGCCGGCAAGGGCGTCAAGGCGTCCGAGCCCACCGTGGCCTGTGGCGAGGACAGCCCGGGCGTCTGGTCGAAGTACCTTCTCGGCCCGGCCGAGGTCGACGGCAAGGACGTCGACGACGCCAAAGGCGTCCTCGACCAGAAGCGCGGCATGTGGATCGTCACCATGGACTTCACGGACGCCGGTTCGAAGAAGTTCCAGTCGATCACCAGCAAGCTGTCGCAGCAGGCCGACCCGCAGAACCGGTTCGCGATCGTCCTGGACGGCGACGTCGTCTCGGCGCCCTCCGTCCGCCAGACGCTCAGCGCCAGCGCGGAGATCTCCGGCAACTTCACCCAGCAGTCGGCCCAGGACCTCGGCAACGTCCTGTCCTACGGCGCCCTGCCGCTGACGTTCCAGACCCAGAGCGTCGACACCGTCACCGCCGCGCTCGGCGGCGACCAGCTGCAGGCCGGCCTCATCGCCGGTGCCATCGGTCTCGGCCTGGTCATCATCTACCTGGTGGCCTACTACCGCGGCCTGTCGCTGATCGCCATCCTCAGCCTCGGCGTCTCGGCGATCCTCACCTACGTGATCATGGCCCTGCTCGGCCCGGCCATCGGCTTCGCGCTGAACCTGCCGGCCGTCTGCGGTGCCATCGTCGCCATCGGCATCACCGCGGACTCGTTCATCGTCTACTTCGAGCGCATCCGCGACGAGCTCCGCGAGGGCCGCACGCTCCGCCCGGCCGTCGAGCGCGCCTGGCCGCGCGCCCGCCGCACCATCCTGGTCTCCGACTTCGTGTCGTTCCTGGCCGCGGCCGTGCTGTTCATCGTGACCGTCGGCAAGGTCCAGGGCTTCGCGTTCACGCTCGGCCTGACCACCCTGCTCGACATCGTCGTGGTGTTCCTCTTCACCAAGCCGGTCATGACGCTGCTCGCCCGCACCAAGTTCTTCGGCAACGGTCACAAGTGGTCCGGCCTGGACCCGAAGCGGCTCGGCGCCAAGCCGCCGCTGCGCCGCACCCGCCGTACCCACGCCCCCGTCGACGCGAAGGAGGCGTGAGATGTCGAAGCTCGGCAATCTCGGCGCCCGGCTCCACCGCGGTGAGGTCGGTTACGACTTCATCGGCAACCGCAAGATCTGGTATGGCCTGTCCATCCTGATCACCATCACCGCCATCGTCGCCCTGGCCGTCCGCGGCCTCAACATGGGCATCGAGTTCCAGGGCGGCGCCGTCTTCACCACCCCGAAGACGGACGTCTCCGTCAGCCAGGCCCAGGAGTACGCGGAAGAGGCCTCCGGCCACGACGCCATCGTCCAGGAGCTCGGCAGCGGCTCGCTGCGCATCCAGGTCGGCGGCCTCGACACCGCCAAGTCCGACCAGGTCCGCGCGGAGCTCGCCAAGGACCTGAACGTCCCCGAGGACAAGATCGCCGCCGAGCTGGTCGGCCCCAGCTGGGGTGAGCAGATCGCCACCAAGGCCTGGACCGGCCTCGGGGTCTTCATGATCCTCGTGGTGATCTACCTGGCCATCGCCTTCGAGTGGCGGATGGCGCTCGCGGCACTCGTCGCCCTCATCCACGACCTCACGATCACGGTGGGCATCTACTCCCTGGTCGGCTTCGAGGTCACCGTCGGTACGGTCATCGGTCTGCTGACGATCCTCGGCTACTCGCTGTACGACACCGTCGTCGTCTTCGACTCCCTCAAGGAGCAGACGAAGGACATCACGAAGCAGACCCGCTACACCTACAGCGAGCTGGCCAACCGCTCGATCAACGGCACCCTGGTCCGTTCGATCAACACCACCGTCGTCGCGCTCCTCCCGGTCGCCGGCCTGCTCTTCATCGGTGGCGGCGTCCTCGGCGCCGGCATGCTCAACGACATCTCGCTGTCGCTCTTCGTGGGCCTCGCCGCGGGTGCGTACTCCTCGATCTTCATCGCCACCCCGCTCGTGGCCGATCTCAAGGAGCGCGAGCCCTCGATCAAGGCGCTCAAGAAGCGCGTCCTGGCCAAGCGCGCCAGCGCCGCCGCCAAGGGCGAGTCGCTGGACGCGGCGGACGACCTGTCCGCCGAGGCCGCCGTCGTCGGCCCCCGGGCCGGCCGTCGAGGCACCCAGGAGCACCGCGGATGACCGCCGAGGCCCAGGGCGTCACCGAGCTCCTGCTCAGCCGCATCCGTGACGTCCCCGACTACCCGAAGCCGGGCGTGCTGTTCAAGGACATCACGCCGCTGCTCGCGGACCCCGCGGCGTTCACGGCCCTCACCGACGCCCTCGCCTCGCTGTGCTCCGCGCACGGCGCGACGAAGATCGTCGGACTCGAGGCCCGCGGCTTCATCCTGGCCGCCCCGGTGGCCGTCCGCGCGGGCCTGGGCTTCGTCCCGGTCCGCAAGGCCGGCAAGCTCCCCGGAGCCACGCTCCGCCAGGCGTACGAGCTGGAGTACGGCACCGCCGAGATCGAGGTGCACGCCGAGGACCTGGCCGCGGGCGACCGCGTCATGGTCATCGACGACGTCCTCGCCACCGGCGGCACGGCCGAGGCCTCCATCGAGCTGATCCGCCGCGCGGGCGCCGAGGTCGCGGGCGTCGCCGTCCTCATGGAGCTCGGCTTCCTCCCGGGCCGCGCCCGGCTGGAGCCGGCCCTGGGGGCCGCTCCGCTCACGGCGCTGATCACGGTCTGACATCGGGGTTCACCCCGATCGGGGCGCTCCGGGGAATCCCCGGGGCGCCCCTCGGCGTTCTCCCGAACGTGCCCCGGCCGCACAGCGCTGCCCCTCCCGGAGCCGTCCGAAACCCGGGCACGTGAGCACGCGCACACTTGGCTCGATACCATGGCCTTTCCGGGCCTGACCGGGGGACCCGGACCTCCCCCAGACTCCGTCCGGGGGGACCCCAGAGGAGCGCTCTTGCCAGACGAGGCCCAGTCACTCTCCGCCGCGCAGCCCGACCCGAAGGCCGAGAAGGCCGCGCAGGGGACGGACACGCCCCAGAACAAGCCAGCGGAGACCAGGCCCACGCCTGCTGCGCCCGCCCCCGCGCCCGCCGCCCCCGAGCGGCCCGCGCCCGCCCGCTCCGGCGGCTCGTCCAACCGCGTCCGCGCCCGCCTCGCCCGGCTCGGCGTCCAGCGCTCCTCCCCGTACAACCCGGTCCTCGAACCGCTGCTGCGGATCGTCCGCTCCAACGACCCCAAGATCGAGACGGCGACGCTCCGCCAGATCGAGCGGGCCTACCAGGTCGCCGAGCGCTGGCACCGCGGCCAGAAGCGCAAGAGCGGCGACCCGTACATCACGCACCCGCTCGCCGTCACCACCATCCTCGCCGAGCTCGGCATGGACCCGGCGACCCTGATGGCCGGCCTCCTCCACGACACCGTCGAGGACACCGAGTACGGCCTGGAGGACCTGCGCCGCGACTTCGGCGACCAGGTCACGCTCCTCGTCGACGGCGTCACCAAGCTCGACAAGGTCAGGTTCGGCGAGGCCGCCCAGGCCGAGACCGTCCGCAAGATGGTCGTCGCCATGGCCAAGGACCCGCGCGTCCTGGTCATCAAGCTCGCCGACCGCCTGCACAACATGCGCACCATGCGCTACCTCAAGCGGGAGAAGCAGGAGAAGAAGGCCCGCGAGACCCTCGAGATCTACGCGCCCCTGGCCCACCGCCTGGGCATGAACACCATCAAGTGGGAGCTGGAGGACCTCGCCTTCGCGATCCTCTACCCCAAGATGTACGACGAGATCGTCCGGCTCGTCGCCGAGCGCGCCCCCAAGCGGGACGAGTACCTCGCCATAGTGACCGACGAGGTCCAGGCCGACCTGCGCGCCGCCCGCATCAAGGCGACCGTCACCGGCCGCCCGAAGCACTACTACAGCGTCTACCAGAAGATGATCGTCCGCGGCCGTGACTTCGCGGAGATCTACGACCTGGTCGGCATCCGCGTCCTCGTGGACACCGTCCGCGACTGCTACGCGGCCCTCGGCACCGTCCACGCGCGATGGAACCCGGTCCCCGGCCGGTTCAAGGACTACATCGCGATGCCGAAGTTCAACATGTACCAGTCGCTGCACACGACGGTCATCGGACCCAACGGCAAGCCCGTCGAGCTCCAGATCAGGACCTTCGACATGCACCGGCGCGCCGAGTACGGCATCGCCGCGCACTGGAAGTACAAGCAGGAGGCCGTCGCCGGCGCCTCCAAGGTCCGCGCCGACGTGCCCAAGAAGGCCGGCAAGGACGACCACCTCAACGACATGGCGTGGCTGCGCCAGCTCCTCGACTGGCAGAAGGAGACCGAGGACCCCAGCGAGTTCCTGGAGTCCCTGCGCTTCGACCTCTCCCGCAACGAGGTCTTCGTCTTCACGCCGAAGGGCGACGTCATCGCGCTGCCCGCCGGCGCCACCCCCGTCGACTTCTCGTACGCGGTCCACACCGAGGTCGGCCACCGCACGATAGGGGCGCGGGTCAACGGGCGGCTCGTGCCGCTCGAATCGACCCTCGACAACGGCGACCTGGTCGAGGTCTTCACCTCCAAGGCCGCCGGCGCCGGGCCCTCCCGCGACTGGCTGGGCTTCGTCAAGTCCCCGCGCGCCCGCAACAAGATCCGCGCCTGGTTCTCCAAGGAGCGCCGCGACGAGGCCATCGAGCAGGGCAAGGACGCCATCGCGCGGGCCATGCGCAAGCAGAACCTGCCGATCCAGCGGATCCTGACCGGCGACTCCCTCGTCACCCTCGCCCACGAGATGCGCTACACCGACATCTCCTCGCTGTACGCGGCGATCGGCGAGGGCCACGTCACCGCCCAGTCCATCGTGCAGAAGCTGGTCCAGGCGCTCGGCGGCGAGGAGGCCGCCACCGAGGACATCGAGGAGGCCGCACCGCCGACCCGCGGCCGCTCCAAGCGCCGCTCCAGCGCCGACCCCGGTGTCGTCGTCAAGGGCGTCGAGGACGTCTGGGTGAAGCTGGCCCGCTGCTGCACGCCCGTGCCCGGCGACCCGATCATCGGGTTCGTCACCCGGGGCAGCGGCGTATCGGTTCACCGCAGCGACTGCGTCAACGTCGAGTCGCTGTCCCGGGAGCCGGAGCGGATCCTGGAGGTCGAGTGGGCCCCGACCCAGTCCTCGGTCTTCCTGGTCGCCATCCAGGTCGAGGCACTGGACCGCTCCCGGCTCCTCTCCGACGTCACCCGGGTCCTCTCGGACCAGCACGTCAACATCCTCTCGGCGGCCGTCCAGACCTCCCGCGACCGGGTGGCCACCTCCCGCTTCACCTTCGAGATGGGCGACCCGAAGCACCTGGGCCACGTCCTGAAGGCCGTACGGGGCGTGGAGGGCGTCTACGACGTCTACCGCGTGACCTCGGCCCGCAGGCCGTAGCGCGCCCACGAGAAAGGCGGCTTCGGTACTCGCGTACCGAAGCCGCCTTTCGTGATGCTGCCTCAGCCATCAATTGAGCAACCCCTACGGAGGGCAACCACCTCCGCGAGAGAGCGCCGGTCCAGGCGCAAAGGGGAGACTCAGCCGCCGAACTCCTCCAGGCCCTTCAGCGCCTGGTCGAGCAGGGCCTGGCGGCCCTCCAGCTCACGGGCCAGCTTGTCGGCCTTGGCGTCGTTGCCGGCGGCACGGGCCGCGTCGATCTGCTTGCGCAGCTTCTCCACGGCGTCCTGGAGCTGACCGGTCAGACCCGCGGCACGGGCACGCGCCTCCGGGTTCGTCCGGCGCCACTCGGCCTCCTCGGCCTCCTGGATCGCCCGCTCCACCGTGTGCATCCGACCCTCGACCTTGGGACGGGCGTCACGCGGGACGTGGCCGATGGCCTCCCAGCGCTCGTTGAGGGAACGGAAGGCCGCGCGCGCCGCCTTCAGGTCCGTCACCGGCACCAGCTTCTCGGCCTCGGTCGCGAGCTCCTCCTTCAGCTTGAGGTTCTCGGTCTGCTCCGCGTCCCGCTCGGCGAAGACCTCGCCGCGCGCCGCGAAGAAGACGTCCTGGGCGCCGCGGAAGCGGTTCCACAGGTCGTCCTCGTGCTCGCGCTGGGCGCGGCCGGCGGCCTTCCACTCCGCCATCAGCTCGCGGTAGCGCGCCGCCGTGTTGCCCCAGTCCGTGGAGTTCGACAGCGACTCCGCCTCGGCGACCAGACGCTCCTTCGCCTTGCGGGCGTCCTCGCGCTGGGCGTCGAGCGACGCGAAGTGCGCCTTGCGCCGCTTCGAGAACGCCGAGCGGGCGTGCGAGAAGCGGTGCCACAGCTCGTCGTCGGACTTGCGGTCGAGCCGCGGAAGGCCCTTCCAGGTGTCCACGAGCGCCCGCAGCCGCTCGCCGGCGGAGCGCCACTGCTCGCTCTGGGCCAGCTCCTCGGCCTCGGAGACGAGCTTCTCCTTCGCGGCGCGCGCCTCGTCGGTCTGCTTGGCCTTCTGGGCCTTGCGCTCCTCGCGGCGCGAGTCGACCGTCTCGACGAGCTTGTCGAGACGGGTCGCGAGCGCCGCCAGGTCGCCGACGGCGTGGTGCTCGTCGACCTGCTGCCGGATGTGCTCGATCGCCGCGGTGGCGTCCTTCGCGGAGAGGTCGGTGGTCCTCACCCGCTTCTCGAGGAGGCCGATCTCGACAACCAAGCCCTCGTACTTGCGCTCGAAGTAGGCCAGGGCCTCCTCAGGGGTGCCGGCCTGCCACGATCCGACGACCTTCTCGCCCTCGGCCGTCCGCACGTACACGGTGCCCGTCTCGTCGACACGGCCCCACGGGTCGCTGCTCACAGCGCCTCCTCACCATGATGCCGTCGCGGGGTCGTACCCCCCGGGCATCGTCCACAGTTTCCCGGCGGGCCTCGCCCGCCATCGCAGCGCGGCCGACGGCCCACGCTGCACAACGCCAATCTAGGCGAACCGCGGCCCGGCTGTCCGCACTCAGCGCGACCGAGATTCCACGGTCACGCGCGCGTGCGGACGAGCGGACTCACTTCTTCGCGACGGTCGCCTTCTCGATGGTGACCGCCTTCTTCGGGGCACCGTCCGTGGCGCCGCCCTCGACACCGGCCTTCGCCACGTCCTGGACCGCCGCGAGACCGGCCGCGTCGATCTTCCCGAAGGGGGTGTAGGTCGGCGGCAGCTTGGTGTCCTTGTAGACGAGGAAGAACTGCGAGCCGCCGGAGCCCGGCTGCCCCGTGTTGGCCATGGCGACGGTGCCGGCCGGGAAGGTCACCGTGCCGTCCGCGCCCGCCTTGCCGAGGGCGGTCAGGTTCTCGTCGGGGATCGTGTAGCCGGGGCCGCCGGTGCCGTCGCCCTTGGGGTCGCCGCACTGGAGCACGTAGATGCCCTCGGTCGTGAGGCGGTGGCACTTCGTCCCGTCGAAGTACTTCTTGTCGGCGAGGTGCTTGAAGGAGTTCACCGTGTGCGGCGTCTTCGCCGCGTCCATGGTGATCGTGATCTCACCCTCGTTGGTCTTCAGGGCCATCGCGTACGTGGCCTTCTGGTCCACGGTCAGCTTCGGCTCCGGGCTCGCCGACTCGCTCTCCGTGGGCGCCGGGGTGGTGGGCGTCTCGCTCGCCGCGTTGTCCGAGGCCTTCGAGGAGTCGTCCGTCAGCGCCACGGAGGCGTAGACGGCGCCGCCCGCGGCCAGCACCACCGCGAGGGAGGCCGCGATCACGGTGTTGCGGCGCTTCGCCTTGCGCCGGTTCTCCTCCCGCCGCTGCTGCTGCCGCGCGTACTTCTCCCTGGCAAGCTGCCGCCGCCGCTGATCGCTGGTGACCACCGGGTCCGCTCCTGTCGCTCGGTTGTTCCTGTCCTGGCCGGATGTGCCCGTACCGTATACGGGTTGGCTGTGGAAGCGGCACCGCCGGTAGGCTCTGATCTGCCGCATTCCGTGTTTCCACGAGTTCCGCGCCCGCGTGCCGGACGACAACTAAGGACGAACGTGCTGATTGCCGGGTTCCCCGCCGGGGCCTGGGGGACCAACTGCTACCTGGTCGCCCCCGCCGCAGGCGAGGAGTGCGTGATCATCGACCCGGGCCACCAGGCCACCCAGGGTGTCGAGGAGACGCTGAAGAAGCATCGGCTCAAGCCCGTCGCCGTCGTCCTCACCCATGGACACATCGACCACGTCGCCTCCGTCGTCCCGGTGTGCGGCGCCCATGACGTCCCCGCGTGGATCCACCCGTCCGACCGCTACATGATGAGCGACCCGGAGAAGGCCCTCGGCCGCTCCATCGGGATGCCCCTCATGGGCGAGCTGACCGTGGGAGAGCCCGACGACATGCGCGAGCTCACCGACGGCTCCCAGCTGAAGCTCGCCGGTCTGGAGTTCTCCGTCGCCCACGCGCCCGGTCATACCAAGGGGTCGGTGACCTTCCGGATGCCCGAGACCACGGAGATCCCCTCCGTGTTCTTCTCCGGGGATCTGCTGTTCGCCGGCTCCATCGGACGCACCGACCTTCCCGGCGGTGACATGGACGAGATGCTCGCGTCGCTGGCCCGCGTGTGCCTGCCGCTCGACAACTCGACCGTGGTCCTGTCGGGACACGGTCCCCAGACGACCATCGGCCAGGAGCGCGCCACGAATCCCTACCTCCGGGACGTGGCCGCCGGCCTCGGGAGCACGGACGCTCCCCGACGAGGAATGTGACGAGATTTCCGTGAGCACCTTCAAGGCCCCCAAGGGCACGTACGACCTGATCCCGCCCTACTCCGCCAAGTACCTGGCGGTCCGGGACGCGATCTCCGGACCCCTGCGCCGGTCCGGCTACGGGTACGTCGAGACCCCCGGCTTCGAGGACGTGAACCTCTTCGCCCGCGGCGTCGGCGAGTCCACCGACATCGTCAGCAAGGAGATGTACGCCTTCGAGACCAAGGGCGGCGACAAGCTCGCCCTGCGTCCCGAGGGCACCGCCTCCGTGCTGCGCGCCGCCCTGGAGGCGAACCTCCACAAGCAGGGCAACCTGCCGGTCAAGCTCTGGTACTCCGGCTCGTACTACCGCTACGAGCGCCCGCAGAAGGGCCGCTACAGGCACTTCTCCCAGGTCGGCGCCGAGGCGATCGGCGCGGAGGACCCGGCGCTCGACGCCGAGCTGATCATCCTGGCCGACGAGGCCTACCGCTCCCTCGGGCTGCGGAACTTCCGCATCCTGCTGAACTCGCTCGGCGACAAGGAGTGCCGCCCCGTCTACCGGGAGGCCCTGCAGACCTTCCTGCGCGGTCTCGACCTGGACGAGGAGACCCTGCGGCGTGCCGAGATCAACCCGCTGCGCGTCCTCGACGACAAGCGGGCCGACGTCCAGAAGCAGCTGGTCGACGCGCCGCTGCTGCGCGACTACCTGTGCGACGCGTGCAAGGCGTACCACGAGGAGGTGCGCGCCCTGATCACCGCGGCGGGCGTCGTCTTCGAGGACGACCCGAAGCTGGTGCGCGGCCTGGACTACTACACCCGGACCACCTTCGAGTTCGTGCACGACGGTCTCGGCTCGCAGTCCGCGGTCGGCGGCGGCGGCCGCTACGACGGCCTCTCCGAGATGATCGGCGGCCCCGCGCTGCCGTCGGTGGGCTGGGCGCTCGGCGTGGACCGCACGGTCCTCGCCCTTGAGGCGGAGGGCGTCGAGCTCGACATCCCCGCCGCCACCAGCGTCTTCGCCGTCGCCATCGGCGAGGAGGCCCGCCGCCTCCTCTTCGGCAAGGTCACCGAGCTCCGCAGGGCCGGCGTCGCCGCCGACTTCTCCTTCGGCGGCAAGGGCCTCAAGGGCGCCATGAAGGACGCCAACCGCTCCGGTGCCCGCCTCGCCGTCGTCGCCGGCGAGCGCGACCTCGCCGAGGGCGTCGTGCAGCTCAAGGACATGGAGTCCGGTGAGCAGCAGGCCGTCGCCGTGGACGGTCTCGTCGAGGCCGTACGGGCCAAGCTGGCCTGATCCGTAGCGAGGAAGGGCCCGGACCACACCCTGGTCCGGGCCCTTCCTTATCCCGCGCGAACGGCCCGGCGACAGGTCCGTGTTGCAGAATGACCGTGCCCACAAGGCCGGTCGAACGAGGGAAAAGGTGACATGGCGAAGGCAGCGGTGGACGAGGTCGGCTCCGGCCGGGACGTCGGCGGCACGATCGGGGCGAGCCGGGCCTTCTCCTGGCTCCTCGTGATCACCGGCGCGGCCGGACTGCTCGCCGCCTGGGTCATCACCATCGACAAGTTCAAGCTGCTCGAAGACCCCGGCTTCACCCCGGGGTGCAGCCTCAACCCGATCGTCTCCTGCGGCAACATCATGAAGAGCGAGCAGGCCTCGGTGTTCGGCTTCCCGAACCCGATGATCGGCCTCGTCGCGTACCCCGTGGTCATCGCGATCGGCATGGGCCTGCTCGCCGGCGCCCGCTACCGCGGCTGGTACTGGCTCGGGCTCAACGCCGGCACCCTCTTCGGCGTCGGATTCTGCACCTGGCTCATGTACCAGTCCCTGTACGTGATCGGCTCCCTCTGCCTGTGGTGCTGCCTCGCCTGGGTCGCCACCATCGTCATGTTCTGGTACGTGACCTCGCACAACGTGCGCCTCGGCGTGATCCCCGCCCCCCGCGGCCTGAGGACCTTCTTCGACGAGTTCACCTGGATCCTGCCGGTCCTGCACATCGGGATCATCGGCATGCTGATCCTGACCCGCTGGTGGGACTTCTGGACCGGCTGATCCGGGTCGGGCTGTCAGTGCCCTGACTTAGGCTTCATGACTGTGGAGCCCGACCTCTTTACGGCAGCAGCCGAAGAACGCCAGGAGAAGGACCCGGCCAGCAGCCCGCTGGCCGTCCGGATGCGCCCCCGCACCCTCGACGAGGTGGTGGGGCAGCAGCACCTGCTCAAGCCCGGATCACCGCTGCGCCGACTCGTCGGGGACGGGGACGGCGGCCCCGCCGGCGCCTCCTCGGTGATCCTCTGGGGCCCGCCGGGAATCGGGAAGACGACCCTCGCGTACGTCGTGTCGAAGGCGACCAACAAGCGCTTCGTGGAGCTGTCCGCGATCACCGCGGGCGTCAAGGAGGTCCGGGCCGTCATCGACGGCGCCCGGCGCGCCGTCGGCGGCTTCGGCAAGGAGACCGTCCTCTTCCTCGACGAGATCCACCGCTTCTCCAAGGCCCAGCAGGACTCGCTCCTGCCGGCCGTCGAGAACCGCTGGGTGACGCTGATCGCCGCCACCACGGAGAACCCGTACTTCTCCGTCATCTCCCCGCTCCTCTCCCGCTCCCTGCTCCTCACCCTGGAGCCGCTGACCGACGAGGACCTGAAGGGCCTGATGGCCCGGGCACTCACCGGCGAGCGGGGACTCGGCGGGGCCGTGACCCTGCCGGAGGACGCCGAGGCGCACCTCCTGCGCGTCGCCGGCGGCGACGCCCGGCGCGCCCTGACCGCCCTGGAGGCGGCGGCGGGCGCGGCGATCGCCAAGGGCGAGCCGGAGATCACCCTCCAGACCGTCGAGGAGACCGTCGACCGCGCGGCCGTGAAGTACGACCGGGACGGCGACCAGCACTACGACGTGGCCAGCGCGCTCATCAAGTCGATCCGCGGCTCGGACGTGGACGCGGCCCTGCACTACCTGGCGCGGATGATCGAGGCGGGGGAGGACCCGCGCTTCATCGCCCGCCGGCTGATGATCTCCGCGAGCGAGGACATCGGCCTCGCCGATCCGGGCGCCCTGCCGATCGCCGTGGCCGCCGCCCAGGCCGTCGCCATGATCGGCTTCCCCGAGGCGGCCCTCACCCTGAGCCACGCCACCATCGCCCTGGCACTGGCCCCGAAGTCGAACTCCGCGACGACCGCGATCGGCGCCGCCCTCGCCGACGTCCGCAACGGCCTCGCGGGCTCGGTCCCCCCGCACCTGCGCGACGGCCACTACAAGGGCGCGGCCAAGCTCGGCCACGCCCAGGGGTACGTGTACCCGCACGACGTACCGGGCGGCATCGCGGCCCAGCAGTACGCCCCGGACTCGATCCACGGCCGCCAGTACTACGAACCCACGCGGTACGGGGCGGAGGCGAGATACGCGGACGTGGTGGAGCGGGTGCGCGAACGCCTCAAGGGCGAGGGGGGCTGACCCCCGGCACTCTCCGGACCCGGTACACTGGTCCGGATCGCTGCGTCCCGTGTCCGACTCCGGTCGGCACCACCAGAACGGGACAGTCAGCCGGAGACCCGGCCCCCGGGCGGGGTTTCCAGGAGCGTCGCGCACCTTCGAAGGTGTCGCGGGCAACCCATCACCACCCGGATTCCCGGGAGCGGCGATGGGTCGTTCGCGTGCTGCACGTATGTGCCCAGACCCAGGAGCGGCTGCCCGCCACGTCCGTCCCGTACGGACCAGACGGGTTTCCCGGGCTGCGGATGCGACCTCCCCTAACCCTGGTGAAGCCGTATTCGTACAGATAGAGAGGTTGGTTCATGGCGAACCAGTCCCGTCCCAAGGTCAAGAAGTCGCGTGCCCTCGGCATCGCGCTGACCCCGAAGGCCGTCAAGTACTTCGAGGCCCGCCCCTACCCGCCGGGCGAGCACGGCCGTGGCCGCAAGCAGAACTCGGACTACAAGGTCCGTCTGCTCGAGAAGCAGCGTCTGCGCGCCCAGTACGACATCAGCGAGCGCCAGATGGCGCGCGCCTACGACCGCGCCAAGAAGGCCGAGGGCAAGACGGGCGAGGCGCTGGTCGTCGAGCTCGAGCGTCGCCTCGACGCCCTGGTCCTGCGTTCGGGCATCGCCCGCACCATCTACCAGGCCCGCCAGATGGTCGTGCACGGTCACATCCAGGTCAACGGTGGCAAGGTCGACAAGCCGTCGTTCCGTGTCCGTCCGGACGACGTCGTCATGGTCCGCGAGCGCAGCCGCAACAAGCCGCTGTTCGAGATGGCCCGTGAGGGTGGCTTCGCCGCCGACGGCGAGACCCCGCGCTACCTGCAGGTCAACCTGAAGGCCCTGGCCTTCCGCCTCGACCGCGACCCGAACCGCAAGGAAATCCCGGTCATCTGCGACGAGCAGCTGGTCGTCGAGTACTACGCCCGCTGATCCCAGCACGGCAGCAGTACCACCCACGCGGTGTTCAGCCCGCCGCTTCCCCGCCCTTTCCGGTGGGGGAGCCGGCGGGCTTCCGCGTTCCCGGGACCCCGGCCGACCTGCCCGTACGGAACGGACGCGGGGCCGTCGGATCCGACGGACCGTCGAGGGCCGGATCCCGGCGCCGGGCGAGCGCGCGCTCCACAACCGCGTCGAGCGGCAGACGCCGGCCCTCCCGCACCGCGTGATCGAAGGCCTCCGCGCCCAGGGCCTCCGCCGCCAGCTGCTCGCACAGCGCCCTCGGCCCGTCGAAGGCCTGCGAGCCGAACAGCCGGATGCCCACCGTGTCCCAGACCGGCACCACGGCCCCCTGGAGGACCGCCGCCTCCGCGGGATCCCCCTCGCTGACCGTCACGAGCGCCAGCAGCTCGATCGCCAGGACGAGACCGACCAGGTCACGGAAGGTGTGGTTGATCGAGACGCACTCGGTGAGCAGCTCCCGCGCCTCCGCGAAGGCCTCCCGGGTCCACGCCGAGTACGCCAGGACGTAGAGGGCGTAGGCCCGGGTCCAGAGCTCCCCGCGCTCCTCGCAGACCTCCCGGACCTCCCGGCAGATCGCGACCGCCCCCTCCAGATCGCCCCGGAAGGCCCGGGCCATCGCCAGCTCGACCTGGCCCATCAGCACATTGCTGTTCAGCTCGCCGAACTCCCGGTAGGAGGCGAGAGCCCGCTCGATCAGCGCCTCGGCCCGCGGCAGATCGTCCGAGAGCAGCGCGAGACAGCCCATCCGGTGCGTCGCGTACGCCTCCGCCAGCGCGTTCCGCGAGGACCTGGCCCGCTCCCCGCACTCGTGGAGCGCCGCCACCGCCGCCGTGCCGTCGCCCTGCAGGACCGCCACGTACCCGAGCACCCACAGCGCCTTGAGCCGGGCCTCCTCGTGCCCGGACTCCAGCGTGAGCGCCCGCTCCAGCCAGTGCCGGCCCTCCGAGAGACGCCCGCAGCCGACCCAGGCGAACCAGAGCGTGCCCGCCAGGTGCTGGGCGAGGTGGGCGTCCTCCGGGAATTCGAGGCACAGGTCGAGCGCCGCCCGCAGATTGGGCAGCGCCGCGTCCGTACGGGCCGCCACCTGCGGCTGGCGGGAGCTGAACCACTCCAGCTCGCACCAGGTGGCGAGCCCCATGTACCAGTCGCGGTGCCGCCGGCGCATCCGCTCCGTGTCGCCGAGCGCCGCCAGCCACTCCGCCCCGTACGCGGCGACCGTGTCCAGGAGCCGGTAGGCGGGGCCCGCGGACGTGTCCTCCCGCGACACGATCGACTGCGCGAGCAGGCCTCCGAGATGGTCGAGGATCCGCTCCGGCGGCAGCTCGCGGCCCCCGCACACGTACTCCACCGCCTCCAGGTCGAAGGGCCCGGCGAACACCGAGAGCCGCGCCCACAGCAGCCGCTCCTCGGGCGTGCACAGCTCGTGGCTCCAGCCGATCGCGGTGCGCAGCGTCTGATGGCGGGGGAGGGCCCCGCGCTCGCCGTCCGTCAGGAGCCGGAAGCGGTCGTCGAGACGGTGCAGCATCTGCTCGACGGACAGCAGGCGGAGGCGGCTCGCCGCGAGTTCGAGGGCGAGCGGGATGCCGTCGAGCCGCCGGCACAGCTCCCGTACGGCCGCCGCACCGGGATCGGGGGCCAGGACCGTCCCCGTCCCCGGGACGAGCGTCGCGGCCGCGTGCGCCGCCACCACCGGCGCGCCCGCCTCCGCGGCCCGCTCGGTGAGCAGTGCCACCGCGTCCGCCTCGTCCATCGGGGCCAGCGGGAACACCGCCTCGCCCGCCACCCGCAGCGGCCGCCGGCCGACCGCGAGCACGGTGAGGCCGGGCGCGTGGGCGAGGAGCTCCCGCACCAGCGGCGCACAGCTCTCCACCAGGTGCTCGAAGCCGTCCACGACCAGCAGCATCCGCCGCTCCGCGAGGTGTTCGAGCAGGACCTCGCGCGGGGGCTTCGGCGTGTGGTCGGTGAGGCCGAGCGCCTCGACCAGGGCGTACGCGACGAGGTCGGGGTCGCGCAGCGGCGCGAGCTCGGCGAGCCGGACCCCCTCGCCGTAGCGTTTCTGCGCTCCCGCCGCAGCCCGCAGCGCGAGCCGGGTCTTGCCGACCCCGCCCACGCCCACCACCGTGACCAGGCGGGACGTCTCGAGGAGCGCCGTCAGTGCGGCCTCCTCGGCGGCCCGTCCGACGAACCGGTTCAGCTCTGCCGGGAGATTGCTCCGTCGCATGGGACACGGAGCGTACTCACCCGCGCGCGCTCCGTACAATCGGGTTGCCCTATCTCCCGTCCCGCGGGCGGTAATGCGGTACGGCAGGACAGCCCGGGCGCGATAGGGTCGGGGGACGACTTTTCACAGGGCCCAACGACAGCAGAGAGCGGTGCACAGTGACCGGTGGAGAGGTTGCCGGGATCCTGGTGGCCGTGTTCTGGGCGATCCTCGTCTCCTTCCTCGCCGTGGTGCTTGTGAGGCTGGCGCAGACGCTCAGGGCGACCACCAAGCTGGTGGCGGACGTGACCGAGCAGGCCGTTCCCCTGCTGGCCGACGCCTCCGCGACCGTGCGCTCGGCACAGACCCAGCTCGACCGGGTCGATGCCATCGCCTCGGACGTCCAGGAGGTCACCTCCAACGCCTCGGCGCTGTCCACGACCGTCGCCTCCACCTTCGGCGGTCCGCTCGTCAAGGTGGCCGCCTTCGGCTACGGCGTCCGCAAGGCGCTCGGCCGGGGTCGTGAGGCGGAGGACGCGCCGCGCGCGGCCGTCCGCCGTACTGTGATCGTCGGCCGTACCGTGCCGTCCTCGCGACGCCGGAAGCAGAAGGGCTGAGCCGCGATGTTCCGCCGCACGTTCTGGTTCACGGCCGGCGCAGCCGCCGGCGTGTGGGCCACCACCAAGGTCAACCGGAAGCTCAAGCAGCTGACCCCCGAGAGCCTCGCGGCCCAGGCGGCGAACAAGGCGCTCGAGACCGGCCACCGCCTCAAGGACTTCGCCCTCGACGTCCGCGCGGGCATGGTCCAGCGGGAGGCCGAGCTGGGCGAGGCGCTCGGCCTCGACGCCCCCGTGGACCAGGGCCGGGAGCTCCCGGAGCCGCACCGGAGGGCCGCACTCGGCCCGGCCGCGCGCCCGACCACCTATTCGTTTTCCAAGATGCCTTCGAGTTCGTACAACCGGAATGAGGACCACTGATGGAGTCGGCTGAAATTCGCCGCCGCTGGCTGAGCTTCTTCGAGGAGCGCGGGCACACCGTCGTCCCTTCGGCGTCGCTCATCGCGGACGACCCGACTCTGCTGCTCGTCCCGGCCGGCATGGTGCCGTTCAAGCCCTACTTCCTGGGCGAGGTCAAGCCGCCCTTCACGCGCGCCTCCAGCGTGCAGAAGTGCGTGCGCACGCCGGACATCGAGGAGGTCGGCAAGACCACCCGGCACGGCACGTTCTTCCAGATGTGCGGCAACTTCTCCTTCGGCGACTACTTCAAGGAAGGCGCCATCAAGCTCGCCTGGGAGCTGCTGACCACCCCGGTGGAGCACGGCGGCTACGGGCTCGAGCCGGAGAAGCTCTGGATCACCGTCTACCAGGAGGACGACGAGGCCGAGCAGATCTGGCGCGACGTCGTCGGCGTCCCGGCCGAGCGCATCCAGCGCCTCGGCAAGAAGGACAACTACTGGTCGATGGGCGTCCCCGGCCCCTGCGGCCCCTGCTCCGAGATCAACTACGACCGCGGCCCCGACTTCGGCGTCGAGGGCGGCCCGGCCGTCAACGACGAGCGGTACGTGGAGATCTGGAACCTAGTCTTCATGCAGTACGAGCGCGGTGAGGGCTCCGGCAAGGAGGACTTCCCGATCCTCGGCGAGCTGCCGTCGAAGAACATCGACACGGGCCTCGGCCTCGAGCGCCTGGCGATGATCCTCCAGGGCGTCCAGAACATGTACGAGACGGACACCCTCAAGGTCGTCATCGACAAGGCCACCGAGCTGACCGGCGTCGACTACGGCAAGGCCCACGACAGCGACGTCTCGCTGCGCGTGGTCGCCGACCACATGCGCACCTCCGTGATGCTCATCGGCGACGGCGTCACCCCCGGCAACGAGGGCCGCGGCTACGTGCTGCGCCGCATCATGCGCCGCGCCGTCCGCAACATGCGCCTGCTCGGCGCCACCGGCCCGGTCGTCCAGGACCTCGTCGACACCGTGATCAACACGATGGGCGAGCAGTACCCGGAGCTGGTCACCGACCGCAAGCGCATCGAGACCGTCGCCCTCGCCGAAGAGGCCGCCTTCCTCAAGGCCCTCAAGGGCGGCACCAACATCCTCGACACCGCCGTCACCGAGACCAAGGCCGCCGGCGGCACGGTCCTCGCCGGCGAGAAGGCCTTCCTGCTCCACGACACCTGGGGCTTCCCGATCGACCTCACCCTGGAGATGGCCGCCGAGCAGGGCCTCTCCGTGGACGAGGACGGCTTCCGCCGCCTGATGAAGGAGCAGCGGGACCGCGCCAAGGCCGACGCCAAGGCCAAGAAGACCGGCCACGCCGACATGACCGCGTACCGGGAGATCGCCGACAGCAACGGCGCCACCCAGTTCACGGGCTACACCAACACCGAGGGCGAGACCACGGTCGTCGGCCTCCTCGTGAACGGCGTCCCCTCGCCGGCCGCCTCCGAGGGCGACGAGGTCGAGGTCGTCCTCGACCGCACCCCGTTCTACGCCGAGGGCGGCGGCCAGATCGCCGACCAGGGCCGCATCAAGCTGCACAGCGGCGCCGTCATCGAGGTCCGCGACGTCCAGCAGCCGGTCCCGGGCGTCTCGGTCCACAAGGGCTCCGTGCAGGTCGGTGAGGTGACCGTGGGCTCCACCGCCTACGCCACCATCGACGTCAAGCGCCGCCGGGCCATCGCCCGCGCCCACTCCGCCACGCACCTGACGCACCAGGCCCTGCGTGACGCCCTCGGCCCGACGGCCGCCCAGGCGGGTTCCGAGAACCAGCCCGGCCGCTTCCGCTTCGACTTCGGCTCGCCGAACGCCGTCCCCGGCGCGGTCCTCACCGACGTCGAGCAGAAGATCAACGAGGTCCTCTCGCGCGAGCTCGACGTCCACGCCGAGGTCATGCCGATCAACGAGGCCAAGCGCCAGGGCGCCATCGCCGAGTTCGGCGAGAAGTACGGCGAGCAGGTCCGTGTCGTCACCATCGGCGACTTCTCCAAGGAGCTGTGCGGCGGTACGCACGTCGGCAACACCGCCCAGCTGGGTCTGGTGAAGCTGCTCGGCGAGTCGTCCATCGGCTCCGGCGTGCGCCGCATCGAGGCCCTCGTGGGCGTCGACGCGTACAACTTCCTCGCCCGCGAGCACACGGTCGTCGCCCAGCTCCAGGAGCTCGTCAAGGGCCGCCCGGAGGAGCTGCCGGAGAAGATCTCCTCCATGCTCGGCAAGCTGAAGGACGCCGAGAAGGAGATCGAGAAGTTCCGTGCGGAGAAGGTCCTCCAGGCCGCCGCCGGTCTCGTCGACTCCGCCCGTGACATCCGCGGCGTCGCCCTCGTCACCGGGCAGGTCCCGGACGGCACCGGCGCCGACGACCTGCGCAAGCTGGTCCTCGACGTCCGCGGCCGCATTCCCTCGGACCGCCCTGTCGTCGTGGCCCTGTTCACCACGGTCGGCGGCAAGCCGCTGACGGTCATCGCCACCAACGAGGCCGCCCGCGAGCGCGGTCTCAAGGCCGGCGAGCTGGTCCGTACGGCCGCCAAGACCCTCGGCGGCGGTGGCGGCGGCAAGCCGGACGTCGCCCAGGGCGGCGGCCAGAACCCGGAGGCCGTCGGCGAGGCCATCGCCGCGGTCGAGCGCCTCGTGGTGGAGACGGCGTGACGATGCGCCGCGGCCGCCGTCTCGCGGTCGACGTCGGGGACGCCCGGATCGGGGTCGCCTCGTGCGACCCCGACGGGGTCCTCGCGACGCCGGTGGAGACCGTGCCGGGACGTGACGTCCCGGCCGCCCACCGGCGGCTCCGCCAGATCGTCGAGGAGTACGAGCCGATCGAGGTCGTCGTCGGCCTGCCCCGCTCGCTCAGCGGGCGGGAGGGCCCGGCCGCGACCAAGGTCCGCGCCTTCGCCCGGGAGATGGCCAAGGGCATCGCCCCGGTGCCGGTCCGGCTCGTCGACGAGCGGATGACCACCGTCACCGCGACCCAGGGTCTGCGGGCCTCGGGCGTGAAGGCGAAGAAGGGCCGGTCCGTGATCGACCAGGCCGCCGCTGTGATCATCCTTCAGAACGCTCTTGAGTCCGAACGGGTATCAGGTAATCCGCCCGGCGAGGGCGTCGAAGTGGTCATCTGATCGCGATACGGTAACGTTCCGCGCGATGCGGCGGTGTTCGAACAGCTGCCGCACTACGTAGAGGCGGATCGTCCGGAAGCCTCGCGGCTGTTTTGGGGATCGATGACTGAGTATGGCCGGGGCTCTGGCTCCGAACCGTGGCACCCCGGGGACCCGCTCTACGGGGACCAGGGGTGGGAGGGCCAGCAGCAGTACCCGCAGCAGCCGAACCAGTACGGCCACGGTGGCCAGGGCTACGCGGACCCCTATGCCCAGGGCGGTCACGCCGGACAGGGCTACGGGGGCGACCCGTACCAGCAGCAGGCACAGCAGCAGTACCAGCCGCAGCAGCAGTACCAGCAGCCGCAGCCGCAGCCGCAGCAGTACGTCGATCCCCAGTACCAGCAGCAGCACCCGCAGTACCAGCAGCCGCAGCAGTACGAGACGGGCTACCCGGGCGGTTACGAAACGCCCGGGCAGCTCGGACAGCAGTACGACGGCAACTGGGAGACCGGCCAGGCGGCGATGGCGTACGGCGCGCCCCCGGCCGATCCGTACGGCGGCCAGAACCCGGACCTCTACGGCACGCCCGAGGCCTACCCGCCGCCCCAGCCGCCCGGCCGGCGGCGGACTCCGCCGGAGCCGGTCGTCGACTGGGCGCCGGAGGAAGAGGCGCGTCCGGAGCCCGAGGAGGAGAAGCACCCCTTCTTCACCGGTGACTCCCAGGACGACTACGACGACTACGACGACGAGCCGGGGCGTGGCCGCGGCTCCCGTGACGACGACCGCGAGCGTCGGAGCAAAGCGAAGAAACGCAAAGGCAAGAACGGCGTGGCCTGCCTCGTCGTCGCGCTCGTCATGGTCGGCGGCGTCGGCGGCATCGGCTACTTCGGCTACCAGTTCTGGCAGGGCGAGTTCGGTGCGGCCCCCGACTACGTGGGCAGCGGCAGCGGCGAGGTCCAGGTCGAGATCCCGAAGTCCGCGGGCGGCTACGAGATCGGCAACATCCTCAAGAAGGCGGGCGTGGTCAAGAGCGTCGACGCCTTCGTCTCCGCGCAGCAGAAGAATCCCCGGGGTCTGTCGATCCAGGCGGGTGCCTACACGCTGAAGTTGGAGATGTCGGCCGACGCCGCGGTGACGCTGATGCTGAACCCGGCCAGCCAGGCCAACCTGATCATCCCTGAGGGCAAGCGGAACGCCTGGGTCTACGAGAAGCTCGACGAGCGTCTGGACCTCAAGCCGGGCACCACCAAGGAGATCGCGTTCGCGAAGGCGGACTCCCTCGGGCTGCCCGACTGGGCCAAGAACCACGACGAGGTCAAGGACCCGCTGGAAGGATTCCTCTTCCCCGCGAGCTACCCGGTCGCGAAGGGCACCAAGCCCGAGGACGCACTGCGCAAGATGGTGTCCCGCGCGAACCAGGAGTACGCCAAGCTGGACCTGGACGCGAAGGCGAAGGGGCTCGGCCTCAAGGGACCGTGGGAGCTCGTCACGGTCGCGAGCCTCGTGCAGGCGGAGGGCAAGACCCACGACGACTTCCGCAAGATGGCCGAGGTCGTCTACAACCGCCTGAAGCCGGAGAACCTGGAGACCGTCCAGCTCCTGCAGTTCGACTCGACCCTCAACTACCTCAAGGGTCAGAGCAACATCAAGATCTCCGAGCAAGAGGCGAACACCAACACCGACCCGTACAACACGTACAAGCACAAGGGGCTGCCGCCGGGGCCGATCGGCAACCCGGGCAACGAGGCCCTGGCCTCCATGCTCAACCCCACGAACGACGGCTGGCTCTACTTCGTGGCCACGGACGGCATGAACAAGACCGAGTTCGCCAAGACGCACGCAGAGTTCCTCAAGCTGAAGGACAAGTTCAATGCCAGCACGAACCAGTGAGACGGGCCGCCGCGCGGCCGTCCTCGGTTCGCCGATCGCCCACTCGCTCTCCCCGGTCCTGCACCGGGCGGCGTACGCCGAGCTCGGGCTCGACGACTGGGCGTACGACCGCTTCGAGGTCGACGAGGCGGCGCTGCCGGGGTTCGTGGCCGAGCTGGACGAGACCTGGGCCGGGCTCTCGCTGACCATGCCGCTCAAGCGGGCGATCATTCCGCTGCTCGACGAGATCAGCGATACGGCCGCCTCCGTGGAGGCCGTCAACACCGTCGTCTTCCGGGAGGACGGGCGCCGGGTCGGCGACAACACCGACATCCCCGGCATGATCGCCGCCCTGCGCGAGCGGGGCGTCGAGAAGGTGGAGTCGGCGGCCGTCCTCGGCGCCGGCGCCACCGCCTCCTCCGCGCTCGCCGCCCTCGCCCGGATCTGCGCGGGCCCCGTCACCGCGTACGTCCGCAGCGAGGCGCGGGCCGAGGAGATGCGCGGCTGGGGCGAGCGGCTCGGCGTGGACGTCCGTACGGCCGACTGGGAGCGGGCGGCGGAGGCCTTCGACGAGCCGCTGGTCATCGCGACCACCCCGGCCGGCACCACGAACGCCCTGGCGGCCGCCGTCCCGGACAGCGTCGGCACCCTCTTCGACGTCCTGTACGACCCCTGGCCGACCCCGCTCGCGGCCGCCTGGTCCGAGCACGGCGGCAAGGTCGTCGGCGGCCTCGACCTCCTCGTCCACCAGGCCGTCCTTCAGGTGGAGCAGATGACGGGCGTCCCGAAGGCCCCGCTCGCGGCCATGCGGGCGGCGGGGGAGCAGGCGCTGGCGGCTCGGTAGGCTCCACCCGCACCGAGTCGATCACGGGGGAGCGGTTGTGGACACGGGTGGGGAATTCGTACTGGCGTCGCGGTGGAGCGTGACCTGGGACATCGTGCGCGCGGTCGTCTTCGGGTTCCGCGACGAGCTGCCCGAATGGGTGAGGTATTCCCTGCTCGCGCTGGGCTGCACCCTGCTCGTCCACCAGGTCCTCGACTGGCTGCGTGAGCGGTTCGGCGCGCCCCTGGAGGAGAGCGAGGCCCACCACGAGAGCGGCGAGGCCGACCAGGAGAGCGAGGCCGACGTCCGATAGCTGGACCGGAGGGCCGGTTCGTCCCCCGGACGTGGGAGGATCGGGGGTGGCGGGCCAGGGCCGCGCACCCGGCCGCGTCGTTGCAGTGCCCAGGCGCGAGCATGAGGAGCATCGTTGAGCAGGTTGCGTTGGCTGACCGCTGGGGAATCCCACGGACCCGCGCTGGTCGCGACGCTGGAGGGTCTTCCCGCCGGCGTCCCGGTCACCACTGAGCTGGTGGCGGACCACCTCGCGCGGCGACGCCTCGGCTATGGACGTGGCGCCCGCATGAAGTTCGAGCAGGACGAGGTCACCTTCCTCGGCGGCGTCCGGCACGGACTCTCCCTCGGCTCCCCGATCGCCGTCATGGTCGGCAACACCGAGTGGCCCAAGTGGGAGAAGGTCATGTCGGCCGACCCGGTCGACCCCTCGGAGCTCAAGGAGACGGGCCGCAACGCCCCCCTGACCCGGCCCCGGCCCGGCCACGCCGACCTCGCCGGCATGCAGAAGTACGGCTTCGACGAGGCCCGGCCGATCCTGGAGCGCGCCAGCGCCCGGGAGACGGCCGCCCGTGTCGCCCTCGGCGCCGTCGCCCGGTCCTTCCTCAAGGAGGCCGCCGGCATCGAGATCGTCTCGCACGTCGTCGAGCTGGCCGCGGCCAAGGCCCCGTACGGCGTCTACCCGACCCCCGCCGACGTCGAGAAGCTCGACGCCGACCCGGTCCGCTGCCTCGACGCCGACGCGTCGAAGGCGATGGTCGCCGAGATCGACCAGGCCCACAAGGACGGCGACACCCTCGGCGGCGTCGTCGAGGTCCTCGCCTACGGCGTCCCCGTCGGCCTCGGCTCGCACGTCCACTGGGACCGTCGTCTCGACGCCCGGCTCGCCGCCGCCCTCATGGGCATCCAGGCCATCAAGGGCGTCGAGGTCGGCGACGGCTTCGACCTCGCCCGCGTGCCCGGCTCGAAGGCCCACGACGAGATCGTGCGCACCGAGGACGGCATCAAGCGCACCTCCGGCCGCTCCGGCGGCACCGAGGGCGGCCTCACCACCGGCGAGCTGCTGCGCGTCCGCGCCGCGATGAAGCCGATCGCGACCGTCCCGCGCGCCCTGGCCACGATCGACGTCGCCACCGGCGAGGCCGCGGCCGCCCACCACCAGCGCTCCGACGTCTGCGCCGTCCCCGCCGCCGGCATCGTCGCCGAGGCCATGGTCGCGCTCGTCCTCGCGGACGCGGTCGTCGAGAAGTTCGGCGGCGACTCGGTCCCCGAGACCCGTCGCAACGTCCGGTCCTACCTCGACAACCTGAACATCCGGTGACCGCCGGACCCCTGGTCGTCCTCGTCGGGCCGATGGGCTCCGGCAAGTCCACGGTGGGCGCGCTCCTGGCCGAACGGCTCGGCGCGCCCTACCGGGACACCGACGCCGACATCGTCGCCGCCGAAGGACGCGAGATCTCCGACATCTTCGTCGAGGACGGCGAGGAGCACTTCCGCGCCCTGGAGCGGGCCGCGGTCGCCACGGCCGTCGCCGAGCACGAGGGCGTCCTCGCCCTCGGCGGCGGCGCCATCCTGGACGCGGGGACCCGCGCCCTGCTCGCCGGGCTGCCCGTCGCGTACCTCTCGATGGACGTCGAGGAGGCGGTCCGCCGCGTCGGCCTGAACACCGCGCGGCCGCTGCTCGCCGTCAACCCGCGCCGCCAGTGGCGCGAGCTGATGGAGGCGCGCCGCCATCTGTACGAAGAAGTCGCACGCGCCGTCGTCGCCACCGACGACCGCACGCCCGAAGAGGTCGCCCAGGCGGTCCTCGACGCACTGGAGTTGAAGGACGTATGACGGACCAGGACCAGGTGACCCGTATCCAGGTCGGCGGCTCCGCGGGCACCGATCCGTACGAGGTACTGGTCGGGCGGCAGCTCCTCGGCGAGCTGCCCGGCCTGATCGGCACCCAGGCCAAGCGGGTCGCCGTGATCCACCCCGAGGCGCTCGCCGACACCGGCGAGGCGCTCCGCGCCGACCTCGCCGAGCAGGGCTACGAGGCCGTCGCCATCCAGGTGCCGAACGCGGAGGAGGCCAAGACCGCCGAGGTCGCCGCCTACTGCTGGAAGGCGCTCGGCCAGACCGGCTTCACCCGCAGCGACGTCGTCGTCGGCGTCGGCGGCGGCGCCACCACCGACCTGGCCGGCTTCGTCGCCGCGACCTGGCTGCGGGGCGTGCGCTGGATCGCCGTGCCGACCACGGTCCTGGCCATGGTCGACGCGGCCGTCGGCGGCAAGACCGGCATCAACACCGCCGAGGGCAAGAACCTCGTCGGCGCCTTCCACCCGCCCGCCGGGGTCCTGTGCGACCTCGCGGCCCTCGACTCGCTGCCGGTGCACGACTACGTCAGCGGGCTCGCGGAGATCATCAAGGCCGGCTTCATCGTCGACCCGGTGATCCTCGACCTCATCGAGGAGGACCCGCAGGCCGCCCGCACCCCGGCCGGTCCGCACACCGCCGAGCTGCTCGTCCGCTCGATCAAGGTCAAGGCGGAGGTCGTCTCCGGCGACCTCAAGGAGTCCGGCCGCCGGGAGATCCTCAACTACGGCCACACCCTCGCCCACGCCATCGAGAAGAACGAGCGGTACAAGTGGCGCCACGGCGCCGCGGTCTCCGTCGGCATGGTCTTCGCCGCCGAGCTCGGCCGCCTCGCCGGGCGGCTCGACGACGCCACCGCCGACCGGCACCGGGCCATCCTGGAGTCCGTGGGCCTGCCGCTCACCTACCGCGGTGACCAGTGGCCGAAGCTCCTGGAGACCATGCGGGTCGACAAGAAGTCCCGCGGCGACCTGCTGCGCTTCATCGTGCTCGACGGCCTCGCCAAGCCGACGGTCCTGGAGGGCCCGGACCCGGCCGTGCTGATCGCGGCCTACGGCGAGGTGTCCGCGTGAGCGAGACGCGTCCGGTTCTGGTGCTCAACGGCCCCAACCTGGGCCGTCTCGGCTCCCGGGAGCCCGACATCTACGGCGCGACCTCCTACAAGGGGCTCGTCGAGTCCTGCCGGACCCTCGGCGCGGAGCTCGGCTTCGACGTCGAGGTACGGGAGACGAACGACGAGGGCGAGATGATCCGCTGGCTGCACGAGGCCGCGGACCGCTCGATCCCTGTGGTGATCAACCCCGGCGCGTTCACGCACTACTCGTACGGGATGCGGGACGCCGCCGCCCAGCGGACCGCCCCGCTGATCGAGGTGCACATCTCGAACCCGTACGCCCGGGAGGAGTTCCGGCACACCTCGGTCGTCGCGGCCGTGGCGACCGGGACGGTCGCCGGGTTCGGGATCGGCTCCTACCGGCTGGCGCTGCGGGCGCTCGCCGAGGAGCTCGCCGCCTGAGAGGGCTTGCCAGGGCCTGACAGGGCACCAGGGGGCGTCCCCGGTCGTTCCCCCCGTGGGGGCCGGGGGCGGTAACGTTCCGCCGTCCACGGACACAACCGTCCGGGGATCCGACAGGCGTACGAGACGGAGTGGCACCGGATGCAGCACGCAGTGGGGGGTCCGGCGGACGGCGGGGACCTGGGCGGCCGGCCGCCCGTTCCTCCGCCGGTCGCGCCCGGTGCCCCGTACCCGGGGCCCGCGTCCGGACCCCGGCTCGGTGTGCACCCCACGGTCCAGGCCGGGACCCCGCGGCCCTCGCAGCCCTCGCAGCCCGCGCCGGGCTGGGGCCCTCCCGGGGGCATACCGCAGCACCCCGCGGCACCCCACCCGGGCGCCCCGCAGCCTGCGGCCGGTCAGCACCCGGGGGCCCCGCAGCATCCCGGCTCCGGGCCGCATTCCGCCGCCCCACAGCATCCGGGCGCCGGGCCGCACCCCGGGCCCCCGCAGCACCCCGGCTCGGGGCCGCACCCCGCCGCCCCGCAGCATCCCGGCTCCGCGCCCCACCCCGCCGGTCCGCAGCACCCCTCCGTCGCCCCGCCGCGTGCCGACCTCACCGGGCACGTGCCGCTGCCGCCCGTGAGCGCGCCCCTCGCGCCGGCCGTGGAGCACGGCGCCGGGACCGGCGCGGCGACCCTCGCCGTACTCCTCATCGGCCCCGCGGGTGCCGGCAAGACGACCGTCGCCCGGCACTGGGCGCAGCGCCGCCGCGTACCCACCGCGCACATCAGCCTCGACGACGTCCGCGAGTGGGTCTGCTCCGGCTTCGCCGACCCGCAGTCCGGCTGGAACGAGCACTCCGAGGCGCAGTACCGGCTCGCCCGCCGCACCTGCGGCTTCGCCGCGCGGAACTTCCTCGCCAACGGCATCTCGTGCATCCTCGACGACGCCGTCTTCCCGGACCGGCCCGTCGTCGGCCTCGGCGGCTGGAAGCGCCACGTCGGCCCCGGTCTGCTGCCCGTCGTGCTGCTGCCCGGCCTGGAGATCGTCCTGGAGCGCAACGCCGAGCGCAGCGGCAACCGGCGCCTCTCCGACGAGGAGGTCGCCGCCATCCACGGCCGGATGGCCGGCTGGTACGGCTCGGGCCTGCCGATCATCGACAACTCCACGTACGACGTCGAGACCACCGCGCGCGTCCTCGACGACGTCCTCGCCCGCGCGATCGCGAGCCCGCCCACCTGGTGACCGCGCCCGGACGGCCGTTCTGAACAGGACGACCCGGCGCCCGGCTCGTAGGCTCGGAGCATGTCAGAGGTGTATGCGGACCGCCGTGTGCGGCTGCGCGACCGGTGCGCGGCCGCGGGCAGCCCGGCGGCCCTGGTCTCCCGTCCCGCCAACGTCCGCTATCTCGCGGGTGGTTCGCCACCCGGCTCCGTCCTGCTCGTCGGGCCGGAACCGGAGACGGACGTCCTCCTCTGCCCCGTCGCGCCCGGTGGCGAACAGGCCGACGGGCGGCTCGACGAACTGCTCCGGCAGCAGGTCCTGCCCACCGGCGGAGGCGATCCGGCCGTCGCGGCCGTCGACCTCGCCCGCCGGGCCGGCGCCGACGCGCTCGCCGTCGAGGAGCACCACCTGACGGTGGCCCGGCACCGGGCCATGGGCTCCGTCGCCCCCGCACTGCGCCTCGCCGACCTCGCCTGCGCCGTGGAACAGCTCAGGATCGTCAAGGACGAGGACGAGATCGGCTGCCTGCGGATCGCGGCGGAGATCGCCGACCAGGCCCTCGGCGAGCTCCTGGAGTCCATCCTGGTGGGCCGGACCGAGCGTCACCTCGCCCTTGAGCTGGAGCGGCGGCTCGTCGACCACGGCGCCGACGGGGCCGCGTTCCCCACCTCGGTGGGCACCGGCCCGCACTCCGGCCGCCGCGGGCACCGGCCCACCGACCGCAGGGTCGAGGAAGGCGATTTCCTCTCCGTCTGCCTCGGCGCGGACTACCGCGGCTACCGGTGCGAGATCGGCCGCACCTTCGTCATCGGTACGGCCCCCGCCGACTGGCAGATCGAGCTGTACGAGCTCGTCTTCGCCGCTCAGCGGGCGGGCCGCGAGTCCCTCGCGCCCGGCGCCGAGTACCGGGACGTGGACCGGGCGGCCCGCCAGATCCTGGACGCCGCAGGGCACGCGGAGGCCGCCGTGCCCCTCACCGGGCACGGTGTGGGGCTCGAAATCGACGAGGACCCGCAGCTCTCACCCTCGGCCATGGGTAAACTGGACGCTTGTGTGCCGGTCACCGTCGAACCGGGGGTCCACCTCCCGGGCCGGGGCGGGGTCCGGATCGATGACACGCTCGTCGTACGCCAGGAGGCGGACGGCGGACCCGAGCTACTCACCATCACGACCAAGGAGCTGCTCGCGCTGTAGGGCGCGTACGCCTCCCCGGTCACGTCAGTCCAGGAGATTCCGCAACCGTGGCTTCCACGAACGACCTCAAGAACGGCATGGTGCTCAAGCTCGAAGGCGGCCAGCTCTGGTCCGTCGTCGAGTTCCAGCACGTCAAGCCCGGCAAGGGCCCGGCCTTCGTGCGCACCAAGCTCAAGAACGTGCTGTCCGGCAAGGTCGTCGACAAGACCTTCAACGCCGGCGTGAAGGTCGACACGGCCACCATCGACCGCCGCGACATGCAGTTCTCCTACATGGACGGCGACTACTTCGTCTTCATGGACATGGAGACCTACGACCAGCTGCACGTCGACCGCAAGTCGGTGGGCGACGCCGCCAACTTCCTCATCGAGGGCTTCACCGCCTCGGTCGCGCAGCACGAGGGCTCGGTGCTCTACGTCGAGCTCCCGGCCGCCGTCGAGCTGACCATCCAGCACACCGACCCGGGCGTCCAGGGCGACCGCTCCACCGGTGGCACCAAGCCCGCCACGCTGGAGACCGGCCACGAGATCCAGGTCCCGCTCTTCATCACCACCGGTGAGAAGGTCAAGGTCGACACCCGCGACAGCAGCTACCTCGGCCGGGTGAACAGCTAACCGTGGCCGCTCGGAGCAAGGCGCGCAAGCGCGCCTTCCAGATCCTCTTCGAGGCCGACCAGCGCGGCGCCTCCGTCCAGGAGGTCCTCGCGGACCAGGTCCGGCTCGCGCGGTCCGACGACCGTCAGCCGCCGGTCAACGACTTCACCATGCAGCTGATCGAGGGGTACGCGGCCCACGTGGCGCGGATCGACGAGCTCATCGCTACCTACGCGGTGGACTGGGACCTCGACCGGATGCCCGTCGCCGACCGGAACATCGTGCGCCTCGGTGCGTACGAGCTGATCTGGGAGGACGGCACGCCGGACGCGGTCGCGATCGACGAGGCGGTGCAGCTCGCCAAGGAGTTCTCCACCGACGAGTCCCCGGTCTTCGTCAACGGCCTGCTGGGGCGCTTCAAGGACCTGAAGCCGCGCCTGCGCCGGGACGCCGACGTCTAGTCCCGCACGGCACGCGAAGGGGCCCGCAGCACCGAGTGCTGCGGGCCCCCAACCCGTCCCCCCCCCCCCCGGAGAAAAAATCCGCGCCCGATCGGGAGAG